>NZ_JAHGVE010000011.1 GCF_018835585.1 Pelorhabdus rhamnosifermentans | reverse complement strand
ATGCTTAAATTCTAAAGTGACATTTTCATCCGATAATTAGAACCCTTTTTAGGTGACATTTTCAAAAGTTATTGACACAGATATACTAGTAAAATACATACAACAAAGGTGATTAGAATGAATAAAACAGATATATGTAAAGCCGCTGCGCACTTTGTAGAAAACGAAAAAGACAATTATATAACAAAAGAAATTGCCCTTTCTACGCAGATAATCGGTATGAAAATATTTGAAGAGCCTATTTTTTCCTTTGGCTCTGCGGTTGATCCATATTTCGATGAATTAGAAAAACCAACTGGAATTGGCGATCATTTCCGACATCCACAGCAATGGCTGCCAGAAGCAAAAACAGTTATCTCTTTTTTCCTTCCCTTTAGCCAAGAGATCAAAAGAGAAAATACTAAAGACAGCGTCTGGCCTGCCGACGCATGGCTGCATGGTCGTATTGAAGGACAAGCGTTTCTAAATAAATTAACCATCTATTTAAAATCCATATTGCTACGCGCAGGTTATAATAGCATAGTACCGTCGCTTGATAAAAATTTTTGGTCAAAAACCGGGTTCAACCCCAATACGCCCCATCCCCAAGCCGCCTTTACCAGCAATTGGTCGGAAAGACATGTCGCTTTTATTTGCGGATTGGGTACATTCGGACTTTCTAAAGGCCTGATAACAGCTAAAGGTGTTGCCGGAAGATTCGCCAGCATTATTACCGAACTAGAACTACCCACTGACACAAGAAACTACAAATCAATTTATGAATATTGCAGCCTTTGCGGTGCCTGCGTAAAAAAATGTCCCGCTGGAGCAATCTCTATTAAGAAAGGAAAAGATCATATAGCCTGCTCAGCATTTTTGGATAAAACAACTGAAAAGTATGCTCCGAGATATGGCTGCGGCAAATGCCAAACAGGTGTTCCGTGTGAAAGTAAAGTTCCCCTGCGAAATACCTACTAACATTGCTATTTTTAACTTAGCTACAATTCCTGGCTATATCTATTTTCTCATCGAGAATCGCCAAGATATATTGATAGCAGTTTTTTGTAAATAACTGAAGTGCTTTCTCCGATTGTAAATATCTGTTAGCAAGTAAAATCAAGCAGTAATCTCTCTATTTCTTTATAATGAATGTAGGGTGATTGAAACGAGTTGAACAGACGAATGTACGAGTGGAAGAAACAAATTCAAATAATCGTTGATGAAATTGACAAATGTATTAAAAATTATAATGATGAAGCCTTGACACTACGCTTTCTTTCTCGCAGGTTGGGTTATTCCGAATTTTATACAACGAGAAAATTCAAAGAAATATCGGATATGCAATTTAGGGATTATCTGCGGCATAGGAAATTAGCCTTTGCACTAAAAGAGGTTCGGGATAGTGAAAAAAGCCTTTTGGATATTGCTTTTAATTATGGTTTTTCATCACATGAAGCTTTTACCAGAGCTTTCAAGGGAACATATGGTGTAACTCCAAGTGAATACCGAAAAAAGCCTAAGCCTGTCGTTCTTCGTACAAAAATAAACCCTTTCGACCGCTACTTTTTAGGATTAGGAGAGATTGGTATGATGAAATCTACAGATGATATTAAAATTTATTTTGTAACCATTCCCGCACATAAATTTTTGCACATTAAGAACTATGAGAGTAATGGGTATTGGGATTTTTGGCAAAAGCAAAGTCTTATTCCGGGACAGGACTGTGAAACAATTTGCGGCTTACTCGATAGTATCAAGGGCAAATTGGATGACGATGGCGGGAGCGAATCTAACGGCGACAGCGGTCAGATTATGGCGTACATTAACGACCCGGACGGCAGACTCTGCGATTGGGGTATTCCACGCACAGAGTGTTACGGTACACGTCTTCCTTTAGATTATAAAGGCGAAGTACCGCCACAAATGCTTATGATTGATGTTCCCGAGGCCGAGTATATTGTTTTTGAACATGGGCCATTTGATTATGAGCAGGAAAATCGTAGAGTAGAGGAAAAAATTGAAAAGGCAATGGCAACTTTTGATTTTGCAGGCACTGGCTACTGCTTTGATACTTCCCCCGGTAGAATAATATACTTTTATCACAATCCGGAACGGTTTTTTAAGTATATCAGACCAGTGAGAAAGTAAATAAAACGGACTATCCGCCCAACGGAAAATATAAAAACCGTTGTTGTGGCGGAAGAGCTTCCATGCACCTAAATAAATTTATCCGCCTTAAATACGCCAAAAAATCTGCTAGTGATAAATAGCAGTTTTTTCTTTATAGAATGTTTTACAAACATAAGCAATCCTCTACTCCGGTCTAAACCGAGACAGAGGATTGTTGCGTCACATGGCACCAATGGCAGGCATGTGACGCAACAAAAAATGACCCGAAGTCCAAATAACTTCAGGTCATCTTTATCTATTTAGCATTTTGATGAGCTACACCATTTTCCGCTTGCGCTTCTTTTTCTACTACTTCGCTACCACGTTTGATGGCTTCTCTAACCATCGAGCCAACTTCACCCGTAGTAACATCGCTCCAGTCATTGTCTTCGACTTTCTCGCCAAAACCAAGATCGTGTGCTAATTTATATTTCGTTTCTTCCGACATCACTTTTCCCATCGACAGGCACCTCCAATAATATTTTTTAGGAAGCCTACCGTTATAATTTGACGTTATATGAAAACTTATTCAAAGAAAAAAATACCAAAAAGTAAATACCTGTACCCTAATACAATATGGAATTAATCGACTGCCTCAGCCGCCGCACGCTCAGCACGTAAATCGGCCCATGCAAGGACTACAAGATTAAATAGTCTTGTAAGCCTTTCCTATCTACAGATAAGTTTTCCTCACTCGGCCTATGGTTTTAATACGCTCTTCCGCTAATATGTCGGCAGCTTGGTAGGTTGGTATCTTGTCGCGCTTGGAAATGGCAATAACCTGTTTCACATTACCATAAACAGACTCCACTTTTCTTAACGCCCGATCAGGACAGTAGCCTCCCTCAAGCATTTCGTCATAGATATTGATTACACCACCGGCATTGATAATAAAATCAGGCGCATAAAGAATGCCTTTGTTAGTGATAACATCACCATGACGTTCTTCTTTCAGTTGATTATTAGCTGAACCAGCGATAATTCGACATTTAAATTGAGGAATTGTATCGTCATTAATGATCGCTCCCAAAGCACAGGGTGAGAAAATATCACAGTCGACGCCATAAATTTCGTTAGCCTGAACTGCTTTTGCACCAAACTCAGTAACCGCGCGCATTACATTGCCTTCGTTAATATCCGTAACAATTAATTTGGCGCCCTCGTCATGCAGTAACTTGCACAGTGCGAAGCCGACATGCCCCAACCCTTGTATGGCAATAGTCCTGCCTTCCATCGAATCACTGCCCCAAGTTTCGCTCGCGCAAGCCTTGATGCCTTTCCACGTTCCATATGCTGTCACTGGTGATGGATCGCCGCTAGAGTGGACTGTTGATGTTAATCCTGCGACATAATTGGTTTCCATTTTAATATAGTCCATATCTTCCACACAAGTACCAACATCTTCGGCGGTAATATAACGGCCACTTAAACCCTGAATGTAGCGGCCAAGTGCCCGGAATAAAGCTTCACTCTTATCTTTCTTCGGATCACCGATAACCACCGTCTTAGCACCACCGAGATTGAGTCCCGCAGCGGCATTTTTATAAGTCATGCCTCGCGCTAAACGTAAAACATCTAGAATAGCCTCTTCCTCACTAGCATAATTCCACATGCGGGTGCCACCCAAGGCTGGCCCGAGTGTCGTGTCGTGAATGCAAATGATGGCCTTTAACCCTGCGGCTGGATCGTGGCAAAAAATCAATTGCTCATATTGATATTTTTTAATGTAATCAAAAATCTTCATATCTCAATTCCTCCTAATTAGAATATTATTTCTAAACTTACTACAATGCAATTAGTATGCCAACAGTCTGACCAGGCTAAAAAGGAAATCACGCCCGATATTTTCGGATGTCATTTCCTTTCTTTACGGAAATAACTGCAATTATTTGCAGTCATTTGCAAGCATCTGCAGTGCAAATAGCTGCAGTTGCTATAATATCAAGAATGAACTGTAAGCTGAGACTAAACGATTGTTCTTGGGATGAATACAACTTTACATTTTTGCGCCTACTTATTGTAACTAAGTTACAATATATTATTTGCAAGATTTGTGCCAAAGTTTTTAGTGATTTAAAATATCTACTGCTAATTTTTTATATTTCCGGTTTAAGAAATATGAAATTTGCTTAACTTGTAATATAAATTGCGGATAGATATACCTAAATGCTTTGCAGTTGCCACTCTATTACCATTATTTTCAACAAGTGCGGCAATAATAACGCGGCGCTCAGTTTCTTCAAGAGTTGGTGCCAAAATTTGTGATGCCATGTCATCGGGTTGATTGACTTTGGATGAAAGGATAGGGGCCTGAGCTTTTGATCCTAATTGAGGTAAATCTTTGCCCGACATTAACGTTTCGTTAAATAACATGTTAATCATCCCTCCAGCCAGTACATTTTCCAATTCCCGTACATTTCCTGGCCACTGATAATCTGATAATATAGCAAGTGCATCGGGTGATAAGGCTTGTACGTTGCGGCCGTATTCTTCATTCAGTTTTTTTAATAAAAAATGCGACAGCTCAGGCAACTCATCAATACGATTGCGTAAAGGCGGAATCGTTATGGGGAAAACATTAATACGATAATAAAGATCCTCACGAAAGGTGCGGTTTTGGACAATTGCTGCCAGATCGCGATTGGTAGCGGCAATAATTCGGATACAAAGCGGTATCGGTTTTGTACTGCCTACACGCAGAACTTCTTTTTCCTGTAATACTCTTAGCAATTTTACTTGCGTCGTTAAGGGAATTTCACCAATTTCATCAAGAAAGATGGTTCCACCGTTAGCCTCCTCAAAAAATCCCTTTCTACCGCCTTTACGGGCACCAGTAAAAGCTCCGTCTTCATAACCAAATAGTTCACTTTCCAATAAGGATTCGGGAATAGCTGCACAGTTAACACGTATAAATGGAGCGCTTTTGTGCTGGCTAGCATGATGAATAGCATGAGCAAACAGCTCTTTGCCTGTGCCGCTTTCACCATTGAGTAGTACCGTTACCGGTGTAACCGCCGCTCGGCGGGCACGTTCCACTGTTTTCAGCATAATTGGGCTTTTAGCCACTATATCGTCAAAAGTATAGCGGCTTTGAATTTGGCGAACTAACGATTTTACCCGCCCTAATTCTTCAGTTAGTTGTCTAAGTTTTGAGATGTCATGAGCAACTGCAACGCTACCTCTTAGTTGACCGTTTACAATAATGGGGGCAGCGCTGACAATGATTTCTTTCCCTTGAGGTCCAGCTTGCAGTGGAACATAACGTACTGGCTCAAGCGTTTTCATGACATGAATGTGCATACTTTCGCCTTTGCGAATATCAATGGTCGCTGTTTTTCCAAGTACCTCCTCACGACTTAAGCCGATTAGTTTGGTATAAGCAGGATTGACCAGAATAATACGTCCCTCTTGGTCAGTTACGGATATGGCATCCTGTGTTGAATCAATAATGGCTTCAAGCAGTAGTTTCATCTCCGTGATATCCGTTATTTCTTCGGTAAGATGCTTGATTTCAGTAATGTCATGAAAAATAGCTACCACTCCGCTCACCCGATTTTCTTGATTACGGAGCGGTATCCGGCTGGTAAGTACTCGCATGGGCCCTATTTGTTGTTGCTGATTTAGTTCAGGAACACCTGACTGTAAGACAGTATGCAGTCGCGAACTGGGAATAACATCAACAGCAAAGTGACCCAGCATAGCTTTAGACGTCATACCTAAAATCCGCTGGGCCGCTGCGTTAAAAACATTAATGATACCCTGTTTGTTAATAGCAATTACCGCTTCATGAATAGAGTCTAAAATAGACCTAATTTCACATTCAGCAGGGGTCCGATTAGATTTGTTCTTCATGGTTTTACCTCCTATTGTATACCTTAGCAACATCCGAACAATTTTTGGTTAATTTGATTTTACGACACTGATTCATAATATTCAATTAATTATAAATAAATATTATCAACTTTCCCCTGACCGTACCAAAAGTATTAAGCAGAAATTGCCTTAATCCTGTATATAATTGAAATTTCTGCATGCTTTCCATGCTACAAATTATTTTGCGCCATAATCTAAATAACCAATATTATCCTTTTCATCTCGATTTTTCTTGCCTATTAACCAAGATTGATATATAGTATAATTAGTAAGTAAAAATGATTATTAAGAGAGGTTATCGTGTTATGTATGAAAGTGAAGTCATTGATATCATTAAATCAGAAGTGGCCTTTATGGGTACAATCGATGAGAATCGTCCTCATGTTCGGCCCATGAAACCCTATATTGATCAAGAAGGACATATTTGGCTGTTTAGTCGATATGATTCTAGAAAAGTGTCTGATCTAAAAAAAAATCCACGCATTGAATTGTGCTTTCTGGATAAAAAACAGCAAGTGCTAAACATCTATGGACGGATCAAAGATGAAACAAAAGCAGGCTCACCTACTTTTCAGGTTATACGCGACATGATGCTCCATGACATTCCTGAAATGAAACACTATTTCAAAGACGACAATAAGGATAGCTTAGTTATTTATCGGTTTATTGTCCATGATGTTCGCTTCATGAAAGCAGACTGTCAAGTGACAACTCGCGTAAATTTACCCATGGAACATGATCCTGATACTGAACTTTCCATGTGTCAAGGCGGCTTCTGTTTAGTAGAGTAATCGTAAAAAAAAAGCTGTGGAAAACCCTCATATACGGGGTTTTCCACAGCTTTTTTTTAAATAAATTTAATCCATGCGCGGGCAACAAAGCGGCGACACAACTTGATCAAAAGCCGTCACATTCATGGTGCCTGGCGATGTGCCATGCGTTGTGCGATCAATATTATAGGTAATGGCAACGCCTTGAATCGTTGCTGTTCCACCAGTAATCGGAACACCTTTAAAAGGATTAAAATCAAGCAGGGCAATATAATAATTTAAAACGCCATTACTATTGACAACTAATCGATTAGGATCCGCCCCATCACTGGTAAAAGCAGCATTAGTTGGCGCCGCAGGAAAGGTACCCCTGTCGGTAAGAAACCATACTGTATAAACCCCTAGTGGAACTAATCCTTGTGCTGAAACTTCTATGTGACCAGTATTATCTTCACCACATACAACGCCTTTAGCTGTTGCCTGCGCCCAAAATGGTACGGCAATCGTTGGCGGCCGATTGGCTGGTACGGTAGTAAAAACTAATTTGCAACACCCGCATAGTTTCCTTCTATCATCCATGACATTTTCCTCCTCATGCACTTTCCATCTAATACTACATTCTATGTATAACAATAAAAAAAAGTTACCTAAAAAACAGTATGGTGCCAACTGCAAAATCAGTCAGCACCTTACTGTTTTTATTTTATAAACTACAAACGAGTTTATTCATACCTTAAGGCTTCAATGGGATCAAGAAGAGCTGCTTTGCGGGCCGGATAGATTCCAAAGAACAAGCCAATCAGAACAGAGAAACCAAATGCCGCCATAATAGCAAGAGATGAAATAATTGTTTTCCAGCCAGCAACAGCTGAGATTGCATACGACGAACCTATGCCTAGAGCAATACCAAGTAACCCACCGGCAACACTAATGACAACTGCTTCAATAAGAAACTGCAACAAGATATTCCTATACCGAGCCCCGAGCGCTTTCCTGATGCCAATTTCCCGCGTACGCTCCGTAACTGATACCAACATAATATTCATAATGCCGATACCTCCAACGAGGAGAGATAATGCGGCAACAACGCCTAACAATAAGGTAATCATCCCCGTAGTTGCATCAGCCGTAGCCATGACGGCAACCATGTTCTGCACCTTAAAGTCATCAGGTGTGGTAACTGGCAGCTTATGGCGAGTCCGCAGAAGCGTTGTAATATCTTCCTGAACTTGATTAACCACGTCGGTGCCTGTAGCCTGAACATTGATGCTTTGGACATAGGTTATACCAAGCAGACGCTCCTGGGCTGTCGTCAGTGGAATGATTACTGTGTCATCCTGGTCGCCCCCACCAGCCGACTGCCCCTTCCCTTCCAGCACGCCAACCACCCGAAAAGGCGCCTTATTAATCCGGATGGTTTTTCCAACGGGGCTTACACCGTTAAACAGGTTGTCCGCCACGGTTTTTCCAAGCACAGCCACCCGTGCTCGGGTGTCAATATCCTGATTGGTGAAAAAAGCCCCCTCTTGTACATTGAAACTACGCACCCCCAGGATATCAGATGTTGTACCTTGGACAGTGGTAGTCCAGTTTTGGTTTCCAAATACTATCTGGTAGGAACGATCTACAGTAGGTGCCACCAAATTGACACCAGACACTTCTCTGGCAATAGCCAACGCGTCCTTTTCATTTAGTGTTATACCCGATCCGGCGGCTTGCCTGGATCCCCCTGTCGAAGCAGCCCCAGGACGCACAATGAGTAGGTTGCTGCCGAGTCCGGCAATAGAACTTTCCACCTTATCTCTGACACCCATACCAATGGACACCATGGCAATAACTGCACCCACGCCGATAATAATTCCCAGCATAGTGAGCATAGCCCTGAGTTTATTCGCCCTAAGTCCATCTAGAGCAATGATGATGCTTTCGCTAAACATAGACTCACCCCACTTTCCATTCGTCGCGCTCAATTACCCCATCACGAACATGGACTACCCGCCCCGCATACTCGGCGATATCCGGTTCATGGGTAACGAGTATGATCGTCCGTCCCTGGGAATTGAGTTCTGAAAAAATGGCCATGACTTCATCGCCTGACTTGGTATCGAGATTTCCTGTCGGTTCGTCGGCCATGATAATCGTGGGATCATTTATGAGCGCCCGGGCAATAGCGACACGTTGGCGCTGACCGCCGGAAAGTTCATTAGGTTGGTGATTCAATCGCTCTTTTAGTCCGACCATAGTCAGAACCTGTTCAGCCCGCGCGGTACGCTCTTTTTTATCCACGCCAGCATAAACCATGGGAAGCGCCACATTCTGCAACGTCGTCATTCTTGGCAAAAGATTAAAGCTTTGAAATACAAAACCGATTTTTTTATTACGTGTAACCGCTAGTTCATCATCAGAGAGCTTCGCTACTTCCTGACCGTCCAGCATGTAAGAACCGCTTGTTGGCCGATCAAGGCAGCCTAAAATATTCATCAGAGTCGACTTACCCGATCCGGACGGCCCCATAATCGCCGTAAATTCACCGGGGTTTACGTTCAATGTAAGCCCCGCTAGGGCGCTCACGGTTTCACCACCTAGTTGATAAACCTTGGTGACATCCGAAAGTAGAATTGACATCATAAGCCCCCCCTTTTTTAGCGGCCCAGACCAGGGATCATACCGCCGCCCTTGCCGCCACCTTGCCCACTACTGGTCGATTGAGACTTAGCCTGCACCGCTACAACCTGGTCGCCTTCAGATAGGCCACTCACTATTTCGATTTTTTCATCACTGGCAATACCTGTTGTAACAGGTATATTTTGCACTTGACCATTTTGTACGACAGCCACTGTCTGTTGACCATTAACAAGCTTGACAACAGAAAGAGGCACAGCAAGAGCATGATTGTTTTCGCCAACATTAATAGATACACGCGCTGTCATGGTCGGTTTGAGCATATCGTCGGGGTTATCGACATCCACGATAGCACTATAGTAAACAACATTTTGTTGAATCGTAGCTTTTTGCGATACATTTGAAACAATACCTGTAAACGTTTTTCCTGGCTCCGCATCCACAGTAAAGGTAACTTTTTGCCCAACCTGTACCTTACCAACATCCGATTCATCCACTTGTGTTTGAATTTGCATTTTCGACATATCTGCCACAGTAAGCAGCACCATGGGAGATGAAATTCCAGGAGCTACCGCTTGGCCAGCTGGAATCGGCTTGCCAATAACAACACCGTCAATAGGTGATTTGATAATCGTATCATCTAGTTGTGATATGGCATCATCATAGGCAGCCTGAGCTACACTGTAATCAGCATAAGTTGCATCTAATTGCTGATCAGACACAGCGCCAATGGCGTGCAGTTTTTGATTTCGTTCATACGTGCTGGCAAGATTGGATAACTTCGCACCCGCCTGAGCTACCTGTGCCTGCAGATGAGTATCATCAAGAACCATGAGGGTTTGTCCGGCATGAACGCCTTCATTCTCGCTGACTTTTACTTCTTTAATCAGTCCCGATATTTTCGAACTGACGTCAACCATATTCACAGGATAGATCGTCCCTGTTGCCGAAACCTCGGACTTAATGTCACCATACTTGACTGTAATGGTCGTAGCAGCACTTTGCTGCGGCTTAGCCGTATAAAAGGACAGCACTCCCTTAGTAGCCAATAAAATGACTACCACGGCAAGAATCCACCACTTATATTTGAGCGCTTTTTTTAGCATGATAGTCATGGCTTTGCCTCCTTTAATTCGCACTGCCAACCGCTTTTTCTAATTGCGCCTTATACACATTGAAATCATAGAGAGCCTGCGTAACATTTGTTTTTGCTTGCGTAAGGGCCAGCTGCGCATCCATCACATCCAGATTCGTTCCTACGCCTGCAGCATATTTTTCGTCAGCAATTTTTAGATTTTCTGTCGCCTGATTGACAGCAACCTTGGCGGTATCAATGCGTTTCTCGGCTTCTTGCATACTTAAATAATTTTGCCGCACTTCCAATTCAATGGCATCACGCGTTTGCTTGCCTTGTTCAGTCGCCTTCGCTACAGTACTTTTCGCTTCTTCTACGCGTGCCTTTGTCACACCGCCATCAAACAAGTTCCAATTGGCGGAAATACCTATAGACCAGTTATTATTTCCCGGAAAATCACTACCTGATTTTCCTGCCGTACCTGTGAAATTGACTGTTGGTAAACGGCCACTGTCAGCTACATTCACCCCAACCTGAGCGGCACGAAGGCTGTCATCAGCTTGACCGATTTCAGGACGATTAGTAAGTGCCAATTGAATACTGTCATCAAGTGACATATCAACCTTTACATAGCTTAAATCATCTTGATAAGAATTTTCCGTATCTTGTGCTTGACCAATGACATTGTTAAAACTAGCCTGCGCAACAGCATGAGCATTTTGAGCTTTTGTCAAGTTCTGTTGAGCATTGGCCAGCTGAACCTCTGACTGCAATACATCGCCTTTGGCAACGGTTCCCACTTGATATTGAGCCTCGACATTTTGCAGATGCGCCATCATACTGTCGACCGCATCCTGGTTGACTTGTACCATATTTTTGGCTTGCAGCACACTGAAATACTTCGTTGTTGCATCAAGCTTGGTCTGCGCCATGGCCGCATTTACACCCAATTCGGCGCTATGGGCATTCAGTTTCGCCTGATCAATTTGCCCTTCCACTCTACCGCCCGTATAAAGAGGCATACTCAAATGAAGAGAAGTATTAAAGCCGTTTGCAACACCCTGCGCACTGTTGCCACGGCTGTCACTGCCTGTTAAAGATAAGGTCGGCAAGCCGCCTGCTTTTACCTCATCAATCCCCCAGACAGCTTTATCCTTATCAGCAGCAGCCATTTTAATTGCTGGATTATTTTTTAGAGCCAGTGCTACACTATCATCTAACGATATCATGGGCGAGGCAGCAAATACAAAAGAAGCATTCATGACTAGCCAGCCTGTTATTAAAATGGAAAGAATCCTTTTCCGATTCTGTTGTTTCGACATAGCTGTCGATCCCCCTCGTATAAGTAAAGTGGTATCTGTTGATATGTCTATTCTAGTGACCTTTTTTTTGATTTTCTTTAGAGTCCACATGGTAAATAATGTGGAGCATACTAAAAAGAGCGTCTATACACTAGACGCTCTTAACAGGAAGACAAATTTCTATTTTCGTCCCCAGTCCAAGTTCACTTTCAAGCTGGATTTTCCCACCATGCTGCTTCACAATCCAATCCGCAATAGCTAGCCCTAAACCAGCTCCGCCACTTTCACGCGAACGGGCTTTATCGCCACGAAAAAAGCGATCAAAAACATGGGGCAAATCTTCCGGTGCAATTCCACAGCCATTATCTTCAATCCGAATGACAACGAAGTTAGCATTTTGATAACAATGGATCAAAATAGTTCCTTCATTTGACGTATATTTTAACGCGTTATCAAGTAATATCGCAAATAATTGTAATAGACGTTCTTTGTCTGCCTCAATCTCATTGACACCGTCTACCGAAAATTTTAACTGTACCCCTTTGATTTCAGCTAATGGTATAAACTGTTCAACAACATCTGCAATAACTTCACCGATATTAAATGGTATCTTCTGAAGTTCCAATTGACTAGCATCAGCGCGAGCTAATGTCAATAAGGTAACGACTAACTTTTTCATGCGCATAGCTTCTCGAAGAACATTCGTAATACGGATGCTTTCTTGTTCAATTGTATGTTCAGGATGACGGAGTAATAATTCCGTATTACTTTTAATCACAGCCAATGGTGTACGTAATTCATGAGAAGCATCAGCAACAAACTGCTGCTGCTTATCCCAGGACGCTTTAATAGGAACCAAAGCCCGTTTGGCCAAAAAATAGGCTGCAATCGCAATCGCTAACACACCCATAATCAGGCTGGCAACTAGTGTATTTAATAGTTTCTTGAGCATAGCTACTTCAGAATCGATTCTAGTCAGGGCAATGACCTGAACAATTTTCGCCTCCGAACCGTCTGGTCTAAGTAAAACTTGCTGTTCAGCAGTAAAAGGCATAGCAAGTACTCGATAAAGATGTTCATTAATTTTTTGTACTTTCAGGGGATTACTTTTCATTTGCATAATAAATGTCTGAAGTTCATTTAAATCCGCTAGTGAAGCCGGATGATAGGGAATACTATTGCCATCAGAATCCCGCAAAAATAAAAACACCTGCGGATCTAACAGCCAAGGTTGATTGGCAATTAGGTGTATCTGTCCGTTAACTAGGTGAGTTGCTTCCATCTTATAGCGCAACGCATCATCCACATCAGAGAATAATTGATGGGCTACATAGCCATACACTAAATAACCAAACAAAATAAAAATCAATAAGAAAACACCGGCATTGAGCATAGTCAGTTTTCTAAGGGTTCTTTGAAACATTTTTTACTCCTTTAACATAAAACCAACACCGCGAATCGTCCGAATCCAGGAATCATAACCAAAGAGAGCTAACTTACGCCGCAAATAATGGATATAAAGATCAACGATCCCCAGGTTTGTCTCTGACTCAAACCCCCATATACGGTCAAAAATTTGTTCGCGGGCTAAAATTTGTTGACTATTTAAAATAAAAAATTCTAGCAGTTCATATTCTTTCAAGGTTAACTGCAAAGCTTTGTCACCCACAAAGCCTTCTTTCATATGTAGCTCCAGCTTAATGGGTCCATAAGAAAGAGCTCCTTCTTTTTCAGCATAACCGTGGCGGCGCAAGAGAGCCTTTACACGCGCGAGTAACTCTGGAAAGGCAAAGGGCTTCGCCAAATAGTCGTCGGCGCCACTTTCTAACCCCTTGACGCGATCGGCAATACTATCGCGGGCCGTCAAAAATAAAATAGCAATAGTCATCCCTTGTTCCCTTAAGTGCCTGACAATGTCAATTCCATCCATACCTGGCAACATAACATCGATGATGAGGAGATCATAAATCCCCTGATTCGCTTTAAATAACCCTTCGTCACCGCTATTTGCTTCCGCTACTGCATAGTGCTCCTCTTTTAAAACGGTAACAACAGTCTCACGTAACAGTTCATCATCTTCGATGACCAGTATTCTAACCACCACTTCATCTCCTGCAAAAAAAACGACTTTTCTCATTTATTAGTATAAACGAAAAGACATTCTTTACTCCCAGTTATCGCAATTTTTCCCTTTTGATGATAAAATGTAATTGTTTGTCGATAAAAATATGAATTCGTTTACGCTAAGGAGGTGGCAAAATGTCTACTGCTTTTTTTATTCGTTGTAATAGTTTATTAGGAAAAAATATGTTATTTATTGTATTAGGCGGTCTATTAGCGGGGGCGTTTATCCCACTTACTGATTCTCCTGTCTTACGAAAAACAGTCATTGTTTTATTTGCTTATATGACATTCGTTACGGCTCTTGGCACAAGTTTTAAAAGTTTTTTAGATGTCTTGCGCAAACCCTGGATACCTTTATGGGTGCTAGTATTAGTTCATGTCATGGCTCCGCTGACAGCCTGGATTGTTGGCATCGTTTTCTATCCGAATGATCCCTTTATTCGCATGGGGTATTTGATTGGCGCATCTATCCCCATTGGAGTGACTTCAATTATCTGGATTTCACTGGCCAAAGGAGACCTCGCAATATCACTCGTCTCTGTCACGCTGGATACTTTTGTCGTACCTATTGTATTACCGCTCTTTTTTAACCTTGTTGTTGGAAAAACCATTGGTCTAAATTATGTGCAAATGATTGAAGAACTTATGCTCATGGTAACTGTCCCCAGTGTTCTTGGCATGTTACTCCATGATTGGACAGAAGGAAAAGTCACTCAATTCTCGTCGAGTGTAGGCGGAGCCACATCCAAGCTCGGACTATTCATTGTCATTATTATTAACTCCGCCATGGTTATGCCGCAAATTCATTGGGATCTCTCTATTGTAAAAACCTTATTTGTTACTTTTCTTGTTGTAGCAGCAGGCTATTTTGTCGGTTATATCGGATCTTTTTTGTTAAAAGATCACTCACCTCAATCGGTCCTTACCATGATTTATAGTGTCGGTATGCGCAATAATGCCTGTGGCCTTGTTGTAGCTCTCACTTACTTTCCACCTAGCGTAGCCATCCCTATTACACTCTCCATGTTGTTTCAACAGCCCCTGGCTTCATTTATCTTCTCACTAAATAGAAGGCTAAACTAAACAGAATAACATACTTCGCTACATAAAAAAGTCATCGGCGCATTCACCGAGAAAACAATAGACGTTCCTTCAAATTGAAGAAACGTCTATTGTTGTACAACTCACCGATTGTGTTCTAACCTCATAATCTACATTAGTTACCTTTACTGGTAGTCTGATTATTTTTTCACTTTATGTGGTTCTACACGAAAGGATGAGTATCATGAAAGAATCAGAAATATCTCGTACTTTGCCTCTACCCCCTCTGGCTGATACAGAAAAACTCACAGAAAAAGCCAAGGGATTTCTAAAATACCTCGGTCCGGCTTTTATTGTAAGCGTAGCCTACATGGACCCTGGTAATTTTGGTACCAATATTAGCGGCGGATCGCAATTTGCCTACAATCTCATTTGGGTAATTTTATGGAGCAATATTATGGCCATTTTTGTCCAAATACTCTCAGCCAAACTTGGCATTGCCACAGGAATCAATTTACCTGATCATTGCGGCCACCTATTTTCGCGCCCTGTTAACTGGGGGTTGTGGTCCATAGCCACAGTGGCAGCCATGGCTACGGATCTGGCAGAATTTCTAGGCGGTGTTCTCGGATTCTATCTTTTGTTTAACATCCCCCTCGTTTGGTCGGCTTTACTCACAGGAAGTCTTACTTATGGTATCTGTCATATTCAAAAGTATGGTCAAAAAGTTGTCGAACGAATTATTACGGTCATGATCGCCGTCATTAGCCTGGCTTATGTGTGGGAAATGTTTATTGCGAAACCCGACTGGATTCAAGTCGGCTACCATCTAGCCGTTCCCATGCTCACGCCTGATAGCTTATTTGTTGCCGTAGGCATGCTCGGCGCCACCGTCATGCCCCATGTCATCTACTTGCACTCCCATCTTGTGCAGCCACGCCGTACGAGTAACATAGCCGACTGTCAACATCATCTTAAAATGGCTAAAATCGATGTATTCATTGCCATGAACGTTGCTTTTGTTATTAATGCGGCCATGGTCATTGTATCTGCCGCAGTTTTTAATGGTAACGGGCTCGATATTGACAGTATTGAAGGGGCCTATCTGACACTTCAGCCTTTAATGGGAAATATGGCGGCAGGTGCCTTCGGCTTAGCCTTATTAGCATCCGGTCTTTCTTCATCCACGGTTGGTACCATGGCTGGCGAAGTGATTTTAAACGGTTTTGTCGGTTTTGATATTCCCATTAGTGCGCGTCGTCTTATTACCATGCTGCCTGGCATGGGTATTTTGCTAGCAGGTGTCAATCCTATGGAAGCCCTTGTTTACAGTCAAGTAATCCTGAGCTTTGCCTTACCAGCGGCAATTATTCCCCTCATGGTCGTAACAAACAATGCTAAAATTATGGGGAATTTTAAAAACAAGCTCGTCACAAATACTTTTGGCTGGCTCATTGTCAGCCTCATTTTAGCCATGAATATTGTTTTATTGTATTTTACTTTCACCGGCCAGGCCTAAGCTTTGTCACAAAATTCGTAGGGCTCTTGCAAAAGCAATCCTTACGAATCTTTTATTTATATAATAAACAAGACCTTTATTTCCAGCCAAATTTGGCTGGAAATAAAGGTCTCGCTATAGCAGATTTCTGCCAGTAGAACCGGGCTTACGCCAGTTTGTCGATTCTACTCACGGATAGTCATCCGTTAGCTACTCCCCTTTACGGGATGATGTTTGCTTAGCACCGACATAAAAGACTGTTCAATGCTTTAGTTAGTGTATAGTATTCTATTATAATCTCTGTTGCTACAAAAAAATTAAGATAAATAAAAATTACCGGATAATCGTCAATACTTCTGTTAATTCTTTGCGGGGCGGTGAAGACAATTTATCCGATGCGGGAACCCCAAGTGGCGTGAGAGCCGCCAAATAATAGCCTGCTTTTTCAAAACCAATATAATTTGATATGGCCTCAGCTGCATAAGTTGGCCCTGTCATCCAGCACGTTCCATAACCAAGACTGGCAGCAGCAAGATGCAAATTTTCCATGGCAGCAGCAATATTTTGAATACCCGGATTAGGTCTATCATATTTTTCCACTTCAGCTAAAGGCATAATACCTTCTTCGCGGAATGTATCGGCAACTGTAGCATAGGGGCCGGCATAAACAAGAATGAGAACAGGAGCCCCTTTAAAAACCGTCTGATAGCCAAGAGCACCCTTAAACGCCTTGATCTTATCTTCATCTTTAATATACTTTACCAGCCGATTATTTTCAGCTTCCACAATACGGGCAATTTCATTAATTTTATTGAGATCTTTAATGACAACGAAATGCCAGTTTTGCTTATTTTTTCCTGAGGGTGCATAAGTAGCAGCCTGAACCATTTCTTCAATGTGCTGATCAGATACCGTTTCCTGTTTAAATTTACGAACACTGTGACGCCGAGAAATAAAATCAAAATCCATCGGAATCCCTCCAATTTTATTCATTCGAATTTTATGGTTAAAGCATAGCACATTTTACAGTAAACCAAAAATAGATTCTACTTATTTTAAGATAAACAAATCTTATGTCAAAACAAAAATCAAAAAACTTAAGCATTCGGTAGCGCTGGTTTCCCTTGATTATCATTATATGTTGCGCGGCACGCTGGATAGTTTGTACAGCCCCAAAAATCACCATTCTTCCCTTTTTTCAGTTGCAGACCGCCTTCTTTACAGCGTGGACAAGAATATTCCGGTTTTTGAGGCTGACCCTCTTGATCATTATAACTGGCTTTGCAAAGAGGATAGCGTGAACACCCCCAAAACTTCCCGCTTGTACCATTACGCAATTGTAAAACGCCCTGGTGACATTTGGGGCAAGGATGGTCGCCTTGCAGCGGAAGCGACACCTTCATTGCCTTAATACATAAATCTGCCGTAAATTGCACTTGATGCTGGAGAAAATCAGCCAGGCTTTCACTGCCACTCGCCATACTCTGCAGCGTATTTTCCCATACGGCCGTAGAATCAGGATAGGTTAATTCATCAGGCAAAACATCAATAAGCAAATAGGCCGCATCGGTTGGTTTTAAATATTTTTTCTTTGTTTCTGCCACAAGAAATTTACGCTGCAGGAGTTCCTTAATAATCGTCGCACGCGTGGCTTCCGTACCAATACCTGAAACGTCTTTCAGCTGTTTTTTCAAGTCGGGATTTTTCACATACTTATGAATTTCTTTCATAGCCGCAAGAAGGGTGGCAGCCGTAAAACGCGTCGGCGGCCGAGTCGACTTCTTTTCGGCTGAAGCCTGCACAAAATCAGCCCAGTCCCCCTGCATCATGGCTGGTAAAGTAGCACTATCATCGTCTTTCTTTTCATCTTGATCCGCCTTATATAAGGCTTTCCAGCCTAGTTCCACAACAATGCGACCACTCGCTGTAAACCTCTCCTTTGTATATTCCACTTCTACACGCGTTTGGTCATAGACATGGACTGGATAAAACTGCGCAATATAAGCCTGAGCAACAAGAAAATAGATATCGTGCTCCACTTGTGTCAAGCGACTAAGGTTACATTTCTCCACAGTTGGAATAATCGCATGATGAGCTGTAATTTTCTTATCATTCCAGGCTCGGCTAATGAGTGCTGAATCAGCCTCAGCCGCCCAGTCCACTAAATCCTTTGCTGTTAGTGTGCGTAAATTCTCAAGAATTATGGGCGCATCATTATGCTGTGCTTCTGGCAAAAAGTCACAATCAGACCGAGGATAGGATGTAAGCTTTTTTTCATACAGTTTTTGCGCCGTATCCAAAACAGTTTGCGGATCATAACCGAATTTTTTCCCTGCTAGAACTTGCAGCGACGACAGGGAAAGAGGCAAACGCTGTAGATCTTTTTTCTCTGCTGTCTCACAGAGAATAATCTCTGCTTGTTCCGTAGCACTCCGAAACCGTTTAAGAAGCTCTTGCATAACAATTTTATCTGTCAAACGACCGTCAGTATCAAGACCTGCCTGATTTTCATGCGGTTTCCAGTAGGCTGTAAACAGACCATTTTCATGTTGGAACTCCGCTTTAACTGTAAAATAAGGTGCCACTTTAAACGCTTCAATTTCTCGTTCACGACGCACAACAAGGGCGAGTGTAGGCGTCTTTACCCTACCAATAGGAAGCGTAATTCGGTGGCCTGCTCGTTGCGCAGCAAGCGTATAGGCTCGTGACAAATTCATGCCAATCAACCAATCGGCTCTCGCCCGCGCTAAAGCCGATTGCTTTAGGTCATAAAAATCCGCATTATCACGGAGATGAGAAATCGCCTTTTTAACACTCTTCTCGTCAAGGGAATTCAATAAAATACGCTGCACAGGCTTCTCATTGCCCACATATTCCAGCACTTCATCAATTAAGAGTTGTCCTTCGCGGTCAGGGTCACCTGCATGAATGATTTGGGTTGCTGAAGCAATCAATTTTTGAATCACAGCAAACTGCTTCTTACAGGCTTCGGCAACAAGGAGTTTCCACTCTCCAGGAATAATCGGCAAATCTTCCATTCGCCATCTTTCATATTTTTGATCATACTCACCAGGTTCAGCCTGCCGCAATATATGACCGTAACCCCAGGTAACAACACCGTCGCCTGTAACTAGATAGCCATCTTTACGCGTAAGCGGTCCTGGCAAACATTTGGCGATTTCTGCCCCAAGGCTTGGTTTTTCCGCAATATAAAGTTTCACAATAAGCACCTCAATGCTTCATGGCCATAAAAATTTTTTCAGGTGTAATCGGCAGCTTTGTTACAGTAACGCCAACGGCATTATAAATGGCGTGAGCAATGGCGGCTGGCGGCGTATTAATAACAACCTCGCCAATGGACTTGGCACCAAAAGGCCCTGTCGGTTCGTAACTAGGCTCAAAAACAACATCAATGCTGCCAATATCCTTTCGGCAGGGAATTTTATACTGCATAAAAGAATTTGTCTGCAACTTTCCCTTCGGTCCATAGCGGACATCTTCATAAAGAGCCATGCCAATGCCTTGTACAATACCACCTTCTACCTGAATCTTGGCCAGTTTCGGATTGACCACTGTACCGCAGTCAACAACAGCCACATAATGAACCACATCCACTTTCCCTGTTCCCTTGTCCACTTCCACTTCAGCAAAACCGGCAATAAAAGGTGGCGGTGACACAGGACTGCCATAGCTGCCAGTCCCAACTAATTGTTCATGGCCCGGACCGACAAGAATGCTTTCAGCCAGTTTTTTTAGCGTCAAGGTTTTTTCGCTGTTCAGTGTCTTCATCACAGTTCCATCAAATTCTATCTGTTCTGGCAAAACTTCAAGAAGTTTCGCCCCTTTAGCTATAATTTTTGCCTTCAAATCTTGTGCAGCTCTTACGACAGCCATGCCCGTCACATAAGTTGTACTTGATGCATAAGAACCCGGATCATAAGGCGAAACATCTGTATCAGCAGCATAAACAATGAACTTGTCTACCGTCGTTTCAAGGACTTCCGCAGCAAATTGCGCGAGGATAGTATCACTGCCTGTCCCCATATCGGTAGAACCAATCATGAGCGTATATGAACCTTCACTATTAAGATGAATTTCTGCTGCAGCTGTATCAATATAGGCAATACCCGATCCCTGCACAGTAACAGCCATCCCCAGACCACGTACCTTGCCACTTTCAAGGTCCTTACGAGGATATTTTTCATTCCAACCAATCAGTTCCTTCCCCTTTATAATACAACGATCAAGAGTCGAACTCCCTAGTATCACGTCTGGCTTAGTAAAATAGTTTTCTCCTTCATTGATAATATTTTTTAAACGAATTTTCGTCGGATCCATATGAAGTTTTTCTGCTAATTTATTTAACGTTGATTCCAGAGCAAAGGTTGCCTGCGTAGCACCGTAACCGCGCAAAGCTCCACCAGGCATTTTATTGGTATAAACAGCATGACCAAAAAACCGCGCCGCTGTCGTTTTATTATAAAGGATCAATGCTTTTTCACCTGCAGCTCCAAAGGTTGTCGAGCTGTGTTCACCATAAGCCCCGCCGTCAGATAATCCTTCAATATCAACAACCTTAATCACCCCGGCCTGATCGGCTCCTAATCGCACTTTGAGGCGCATGGCATGACGGCTGGAAGTACAACTAAATGTTTCCGTCCGATCATAAACAAGTTGAGCAGGCTTGCCTGTTTTCCAGGTCACAATAGCGGTAAAAAATTCAACAGCAAGGGTTTGTTTACCGCCGAATCCTCCGCCAATCCGCGGCTTTATCACACGAATTTTGCTTTCTGGAATTTGAAGAGCTCGTGCCAGTGTACGCCGTACGTGAAAAGGAATTTGCGTCGAACTAATCACAACAAGCCGTCCCATATGATCAAGATAATTAAAGGAACGGTACGTTTCCATCATGCCTTGAGCCTGAGCCTGCGTATAATAAGTTTCCTCTACAATAACAGTACACTTTTTGAGTTCGGCCTCAATATTGCCCACTTCCACTTTGTGTGTGGCAATAATATTTTTTGCTTGTTCCATACCAATATCAAAATTCGTATAAAGATCCTGTTCCCTATGTACAATCGACGCATGCCCCATGGCTGTCTCAAAATCCAAAACAGGCTCAAATATTTCATAATCTACCTTAATGAGTTTCATGGCACGAAGCGCTGTCTTTTCATCGACTGCGGCAATAATAGCGACTGCATCCCCCACATACCGAACGACTTTATCCAAAATAAGCCGATCATATGGCGAAGGCTCAGGATAGGACTGACCTGCCACAGTAAACCGAACCTTGGGAACATCCTCATAAGTTAAAATACATTCCACTCCAGATAATTTCTTAGCCTTCCTTGTATCGATGGCTTTAATTTCGGCGAAAGCATATGGACTATGAAGTACTTTGACAACAAGTGTATTAGGCATGACTAAATCCTGTGTATAAACAGGTTTCCCTGTAGCAATGGCTAAGGCATCCATTTTAGGAATTCCTTGTCCAACA
This sequence comes from Pelorhabdus rhamnosifermentans, assembly GCF_018835585.1. NCBI lineage: Bacteria > Bacillati > Bacillota > Negativicutes > Selenomonadales > Sporomusaceae > Pelorhabdus > Pelorhabdus rhamnosifermentans. The sequence goes on along the minus strand of NZ_JAHGVE010000011.1, from coordinate 123,546 downwards.
CTTTTCATGGTTATCATGGGTGCATCCCCCTCAAATAGGTTCTAACGGCCCGCATTTGTCCGAGATAACCTGTGCAACGACATAAATTGCCTGTCAAATAATGAATGATCTCAGCTTCTGTAGGATGAACAAGCTCCCTTTTCATAGCCAACACCGTCATAATAAAACCGGGACTGCAAAACCCGCATTGCTCCGCACCTTCACTAGCAAGTATCTTCGCAAACTCTGTTGCCTCTTGTTCCACTCCTTCAATCGTTGTAATGCGTTTGCCCTGAAGGCGCGCCGAAAGGACGGAACAAGACAAAGTCGGTTTATCATCGATCCACACGGTACACAAACCACAGCATGTCGTATTGCAGCCCTTGCGAATACTAAGAAAGCCGTAACGCCGCAATGTATCTGCTAAAAATTCATCAGCCGCGACACTTAAACTCAGCTGCTTCTGATTCATGATTACATCAATTTGCATGATACACCTCCTTGATAGCACGCTTTACAAGTTCGCAGGCCATCGCCTTACGATACTTCGCCGACCCACGCATATTCGAGCCAAAAGAGCATTCATTTGACGCAAGATCGGCAATTCGCGAAATATCATCATCTGTTGCAATTCCCTTGGACAACTCCAAAGAAGCCTGATGCGCGATCGTTGCACAGGAAGGTCTCGCTCCCACGACAATCCAACTCTTATCCTCAAAGCTGGAAACAGCCACAGTTAAAATAGGATAATCACTTGCCGAATTTCTTAACTGCTCATAAGACGCCAAGCGTTCATCTTTTTTGATGATTATTTTAGTTAAAATATCTTTCTGAACCGGCGTGTTCAAAAACTGAGCCAAAGTCATTCTCCCGTTATGATACAATTCCACTTTTGTATCAAGCGCCAACAGCGCCGTAATCAAATCAGAAAAACCGTACTTAGAATAAACAGAGGCACCGACTGTAACAATATTGCGAAATTGCACCCCCATAATATTTCCCACGGCTTTCGGCAGCAACCCACAATAATATTGCTTCAATAAAGGATGAGTTTCAATCTGACGAAATGTTGTCATAGCACCTATTTCAATACGATCATCATGCTCATTCACTTCATTCAGTCCAAGCTGGCTCAAATCAATGGCTGTAGCAATACGCAGAGAAGTCATTCTTAAAAAAGCGCAACCGCCAAGAATACGATTGGTTTTACTGCTAACGAGAAGTTCATAAGCCTCCGCTAGTGTGGCAGGCTGTACAAATTGATCTATTGTAAACATACTTTCTCCTCCATCAAATCTAGGGAACACTTCATAATAAATCAAGTTTTGCGAGACAAATAAAAAACGACAAGAAAATTCGCCAAGTTCATGCTGAGCGAATTTTCCCGCCAGGCTATTATAAAGTCCTATGTATCCCACCGACTCTTCTATACTACCTTCTTAAAGATAGACAAACGACTCTAGACCAGTTCATTATAACAAGCATGAATAGGACCGTCAATCAATCTTCACTTCTTGCGTAATGAATAAAATAAATATTTTTCAAAATAACACTTGATTTATCCCCTAAATCCTGCTATATTATAAATAACAAATGTCAACAAATAAAAATTATTAATCATTGGAGGGTTTTATTTATGAAAAAATTTATCTGTTCTATTTGTGGTTATGTCCATGAAGGCGACTCTGCACCGGCATCCTGTCCGCAATGCAAAGCCCCAGCTGAAAAATTCATCGAACAATCTACTTCAGGTCTGGCTTGGGCCGATGAACATCGCATTGGCATTGCTGCCGGTGTGGATGCCGAAATCCTTGAAGGTCTACACATGAACTTTACTGGTGAATGTACAGAAATTGGGATGTACTTAGCTATGAGCCGTCAGGCTGATCGCGAAGGATATCCAGAAGTTGCTGAAGCTTATAAAAGAATTGCTTTTGAAGAAGCTGAGCACGCTTCAAAATTTGCTGAACTTCTTGGCGAAGTAGTAACACCATCAACGAAAAAGAACCTTGAACTTCGAGTCGATGCCGAATATGGCGCTTGTCAAGGTAAGCTTGCCATTGCTAAGAAAGCCAAAGAACTTGGTTTGGACGCCATTCATGATACAGTACACGAAATGTGCAAAGACGAAGCACGCCATGGTGCTGCTTTCAAGGGATTGCTCGAAAGATATTTCGGTAAATAAGCTAAAAAATACGGTTCATTCAATAAAAAAGAAACAACACCTGCTACCTCTATCACTAGACGCAGCAGGTGTTGTTTTTACATGCAAAAAAAGGGGAATGGTCCTCCTAACAAGAATAGGATAATAAGCTTTTTATCGAGCATCCTTATTGATGCTTTTGAACATAAAGGAGTTCCTGTCCCCATGACGATGAAACATTCACTGTTCCAAATAGAACCGCAAGCCTTAATTGATGCCGTTCTGCAAAATCCGCCCAGCGGATTTGAAGCCCTTCCCATCGAGATTAACACTAAGAAACTTCCCGCCTTTCTAACTGAATTTGATTTGCTCATAACGGCTGATGAGCCTATTCAACGCTTCATCCATAAAATAAGTCCTTTTCTACCAAAAAAAATTTGCCAGGACTTACTTCGGCCGCGAACGTTATTCGTTGGCACAACAGTCTCAGAATTCTCCTTGTTTCCAAATGAAATAAACTATGAGGAACTTCCAAATATCTTACTGGAAAAAATGTCAACCTTAAAAACGAAGTTTCTTGTTGTAAAAGATATTGCTCCAGAATCACCGCTATTTTCCGAAACTGAAAATTGTATTTCGAAAAAACTATGCCAAGCCTTTACCAAGGCTGGATTCATTCTTTTAGATGGACAGGCCATGGCCTACATTCCCCTTGATTTTGACTCGCTCGACACCTTTTTCAGCCGCCAATCAGCGAGCCGACGCTCTGACTGGCGACGAAAACGCAAAAAACGCAGTATCACTGAATTGCATGTCCTGAAAACAGGCGATCCCCTGTTTCAGGATGAAAAAATCATCGACTGCTTTTATTCTCTCTATGAAAATGTGTACAATAAAAGTGACATTCACTTTGAAAAACTAACGCGGCCCTTTTTTAGAAAGATACTCACTGATAAACATGCGGATGGTCACATCTTTGCTTACACCTTTCAGGGCGAATGGATTGGCTATTCCTTGTGTTTCCACTACGGCGACTATTTTATCGACAAATATCATGGTGCAAAATACCCTGAATATCGCAACAATAATTTATATTACGTGAGCTGGTTTGACACGCTAGAGTACGCGTTGGAGCATGGCTATAAAACAGCTGTTTTCGGCTGGACGAATCCTGAAATTAAAGCTTATCTTGGTTCAAACTTCCTCTATACGACGCATGCCGTCTATATTGCCAATCCCCTGCTGCGCAACATCTTAAAACACTTTGCTCACACCTTTGAATCAGATCGTAAGACATTGGAAAATTGGTACGCCCAGCATCAAAAACATGCGCAAAAATAAACTTGCTCCCGCTGAAACATCGGGAATTCGGATTGAGAAACTACTCCACTCGACTCAACACCGCTTATAAAAGAGAAATCTTGACTCAACTTCGAAGATAATACACCACCAAGTAGGAACAGGAAGCGTATTACTATAAGCGGAAGTCAAGTAGAACGGTGGAGCGCCCGCAATACGCTTCCTGTTCCGTATCAACTCATACGTTCCTATACAAACAAAAAAGATTCTCCTACCGCAAAAATGTGATAGGAGAATCTTTTCATATGCCGTTAAACATGAGCCGCTTTAAATGTGTCACTCACAATTTTCTGGGCTTCGGCTTGAATGCGTTTCAAATGATCGGTACCACAAAAACTTTCGGCATAAATCTTATATACGTCTTCTGTCCCTGACGGACGCGCAGCAAACCAACCATTATCTGTGCAAACTTTTAAGCCGCCAATAGCCGCACCATTGCCAGGAGCCTTGGTAAGTTTGGCGGTAATTTTTTCTCCCGCAAGTGAGTCAACAGGTACCTGTTCAGGCGACAGCTTCGCTAGAACAGCTTTCTGATGTGCATTCGCGGGTGCATCCATTCGCTCATAGACAGGATTACCAAATTGATTGGTTAAATCAGCATAATGCTCACTGGGATCGCGACCTGTTTTAGCCATCATTTCCGCTGCTAATAAACAAAGAATCATTCCGTCTTTATCTGTCGTCCAGATAGTTCCATCTTTTTTAAGAAAAGAAGCTCCGGCACTTTCTTCACCGCCAAACCCAAAGGAACCATCAAGTAAGCCACTCACAAACCATTTGAATCCTACTGGAACCTCAGCCAGTCTTTTGCCAAGACTCTGGGCTACGCGATCAATCATTGAAGAACTAACCAAAGTCTTGCCAATCGCGGCATCACTGCGCCAGAGTGGGCGATTTTGAAAGAGATAGGAAATGGCCGCTGCTAAATAATGATTCGGGCTCATAAGCCCGGCGCGTCGTGTTACAATACCATGGCGATCAAAATCAGGATCATTGCCAAAAGCAAGATCATATCGATCTTTTAAATGAATCAATCCGGCCATGGCATAAGACGAAGAGCAATCCATACGAATTTTACCGTCTTTATCGACATACATAAACCGAAAAGTCGGATCAGCATAACCGTTAATAAGGTCAATATTGAGACCATATGTTTCGGCAATAGGCAACCAATAACCAAGTCCCGCCCCCCCCAAAGCATCGGCACAAATCTTTATTCCCGAAGCTTTAATGGCGTCCATATCAATAATATTCTTTAAATCATTGACATAAGGTGTAATAAAATCGTGTTCATGAACAACAAAAGATTTTAATGCCTGCCCATAATTCTGTCGTTTCACTTCTTTATTGCCATTTTTTAAAAAGCTATTGGCCTTATCTGCAATCCACTGAGTAATATGCGCATCAGCGGGACCGCCATTCGGTGGATTATACTTAATCCCCCCGTTATCAGGCGGATTATGGGACGGCGTAATCACAATGCCATCAGCGAGTCCTGTTATTCTGCCTTGATTGTAAGCTAAAATGGCATAGGAAATACTTGGTGTAGGTGTATAATTCATGTCTTTGGCAATCACTGTTTCTATCTTGTTTGCTGCAAGTACTTCAACAGCCGAAATAAACGCCGGTTCCGACAAAGCATGCGTGTCAAAACCAATATACAGCGGACCTGTAATATCCTGGACACTACGATAGCAGCAAATGGCTTGCGTAATCGCATAAATATGGTCTTCATTAAAAGAAGTCTTAAACGAACTGCCCCGATGTCCCGAAGTACCAAAAGCAACCTGCTGCGCTTGATTCTCTGCATCAGGCTTATTCGTATAATAGGCACTAATCAGACGGGGAACATTCACCAAAAGTGACTGGGGCGCTTGTTTTCCTGCTAGAGAATGAATAGCCATCAATATTATACACCTCCAAAGAATGTTTTATTAAAGGCCAAACTGCCCATAGACCGCTTGCCATCAAAATACGTCATAACAACATTGACTGTCCTAATGAGACATCCATCTTATTTATATAGTATTACATAAAATCATCTTCCACAAGTTTCCTGAAAATAAAAATCGTCATCCAGTAATAGAATTTCATGCTATCACTGAATGACGATTGCTTTCCCGATCCCTATGTAACTTTCTCTACTTGATTTTACTTAGAATTTTACTGTTGCTCCAATAGTCGTACGATTGCTATCGCTTCCGCTATCAGGCATAAATGAGCGGTAATTGGCATTCAGATCCACATTCGGCGCAATGGCAATATTCGCGCCAAGTTGCATTTCACTGAAATGATTGCCCCCGACTAAGGAAACATAGCCTTCCACATTCGGTGCAATAGAAGCATTTAAAGCACCACCAGCATAAAAGCTAGAATCAGAATTGTCGTTTCTACTGCCAATAATAGCTCTCACATTACGACCTAGCTCAATTTCTCCATAAATATCATTCTTTTGCACACCTAATGTAAAATTATCCGAGAATTTGTGTTCAATGTAAAAAGAATCATCGACGACCCCCGCAGCTGTTTGGTTTTGGTCCAGACTATTAATGGGTGCCGCAAAACCCGTACTAACAGTGAGTGAAAGAAAAATAGCTGAAGTAAATATAAATTTTTTCATCAAAAGAACCTCCTTAAACGCTTGTCTAATCGTGATTATAATGCAAAACTGTGACAAAACTATGACAAAGACAATGGCTACAAGGAAAATCTGGCGATCAAGCGGAATAGAAACAGAAACACCTTTGATATGAACGAAAGGAAGCATAACTATGATTAAACTTACGAAATTCACCAAAAATGGTGGCTGCGCCGGAAAACTTGGACCAGAGATTCTAGCGCAAGTCCTCCGTCCCTTGCCAAAACAGAAAAGTGCTAACTTGCTCGTTGGTCTGGACACATCGGATGATGCTGGTGTATATCAATTAAACGATGAGACAGCCCTCATACAGACAGTCGATTTTTTTAGCCCCATGGTGGACGATCCCTATACATTTGGGCAAATCGCTGCAACCAATAGTCTCAGCGATATTTACGCCATGGGAGGCAGGCCACTTACGGCACTGAATATTGTAGGCTTTCCCATCTGCGCACTAGATCCCGATGTACTCACAGCCATCCTGCGCGGCGGCTATGATAAGGCAATGGAAGCAGGTGCACTCATTGTCGGCGGCCATACGGTCGAGAATGGCGATCCGAAATATGGACTGAGTGTAACAGGAATCGTCCATCCAACGAAGGTACTGACAAACGCTGGTGCCCATCCGCAAGACAAATTGATTTTAACCAAATCACTCGGTACAGGCATCCTCACAACAGCTGCCAAAGCTGAGCTCTTTTCAACAGGCGTAGCAGCAGCCATTCAAAATATGACGACACTCAATAAAACAGCGGCCCAGGTGGCCCAAGATTTTCCTATTCATGCTTGTACAGACATCACCGGATTTGGCCTGCTCGGCCATGTCTCTGAACTTGTCACAGCCAGCCATGTTCAAGCCGAAATTTGGAGTCATTCCCTGCCGCTGCTTCCTGAAGCCGCTGAAGCAGCCTCCATGGGACTCATCCCAACTGGAGCCTACAACAATCGCCATTATTTAACGAATGTAACTTTTGAGCCTTCCGTACCGGAAAATATTCGCGATATTTGTTTTGACCCACAAACTTCCGGCGGCTTGCTGTTTAGTCTGCCAACGGACCAAGCGGAATCCTTTGTCACAAGTCTTCACAGTCAAGGTGTCACCCAAGCAGTCATCATTGGTCAACTGAACGCCTCCGAAGCAGGTACGATTCATGTAAACTAATGTCCTGTCACAATCATATTGCTACAAGCGAAAGTCAAGTAGGAACGCCCGCAATATGAAAAGCCCCCAAGTCAGAATAAACTAACTTGAGAGCTTTTGCTATTCAAACAAATAGGCTATGTTATGAAACTCACTTACGCCCTAGAGTGTTCTGATATTTACAAATCGTTGCTTTAATGGCGGCATAATCGATTTCATCAGGCAATGCTTCCTTTAAGGGCCTCAACTTCTCGGCCCCGAGTTCATTGATCTTCTGAAGAATGAGGGCTTCATACTGAGCTGGAATAAGCGGCGTCCAGTCAATATCGTAGCCTTCCAAACTGCAGCGCATTAAATGATCTTGCACAGTCAGTTCTTTGAGCTGACGCTCCATTGCAATTTTTTTGAGTGATAATCCTGACTGATACATATTTAATGTTACGATGTGACTGGGAATTGTATCAGACGGCTCAATAGGAACTGCCGGAACTTTCGCCTCCGTCTTAGCCGCTGGCACACTTGGATTCTCGGCAGCATATTGCTGAAGGACTTGCAAAAAATCATCACCATAACGTTCAAGTTTCGTTTCACCCACCCCCTTGATTAAACGCAAGGCTTGTCTATCGAGTGGCAAGCTTTCACACATTTCTTTGAGTGTACTATCGGCAAATACCACATAAGGCGGCACTTTTCCTTCATCAGCAATTTTCTTACGCAAGGTTCGGAGCAATTCAAACAAAGAATTATCTGCTGTAACTTTTTGCGGTCGTTTCGGCGTTTTTTGCCATACTTTCGTATCTCCACGTAAGACATGAGTGGCAGAATCTGTTATCTGAACGATAGGATATTCACTTTCCGTCAGAGCCAAATAACCTGTAGCAATCAACCGATTAATCAAGTCTCTAATATCTTGCAGGCTATCGGAGCGGAGAATTCCATAAACAGTTAATTCATCAAAATTTTGCTGCAAAACTTTTTTATTTTTTGATCCCTTGAGCACATCGGCAATTAAGTTCACACCATAGCGCTCTTTCATACGAAGCACACAGGAAAATACCTTTTGCGCATCAATGGTAATATCCGTGAGTTCCGCGTCATCCTGGCAATTGCTACAGTTGCCACATTCAGCGTTTGCCATTTTCTCGCCAAAGTAGGCTAAAATATACTGACGCAAACAATTGGGTGTATGGCAATAGTCCACCATGGCTTGCAGTTTGCCAAATTCATTGGCTTTGCGCTCAGAGTCCCCGACAGTTTGTTCAATGAGAAATTTTTGCAGCAAAACGTCTTGCGCACCGAATAGCAAAATACATTCACTCGGCTCGCCGTCACGGCCGGCCCTGCCAGCCTCTTGATAGTAAGATTCCATATTCTTTGGCATATTGTAATGAATGACATACCGCACATCTGATTTATCAATCCCCATGCCGAAAGCATTGGTAGCCACCATAATGTTCATGTCATCACGAATAAAGACTTCCTGATTTTTTCGGCGCTCCTCATCGCTAAGACCGGCATGATATTTACCAACAACGTAGCCTTTCTTATGCAAAAGTGTATATAAGTGATCCACTTCTTTACGCGTTGATGCATAAATAATCCCTGATTCATTCTTATGAGCAGCTAGATAATGTAAAACAAAATCCTGCTTATTTTCGCCACGCATGACCGTAAACAATAAATTGGGCCGGTCAAAACCAGTAAAATAAATAGCTGGTTTTCTTAGCACTAAGAGTTCAATCATATCTTGCTTAACCTTTTCTGTGGCTGTAGCTGTAAAAGCACCCACAACAGGCCGCTTCGCAAGACGGGCAACAAAGGGACCTACCGCCCGATAGCTGGGCCTGAAATCATGGCCCCACTGTGAAATACAGTGAGCTTCATCAATGGCAAGAAGAGATATATCCAAGGTTTTCATGAGAAACTGAAAAGCCTCTGATTCTAAACGCTCCGGTGCAACATATAACAATTTGTAGCGCCCTAACTTAGCACTTTCAATGCGTTCATTTACTTCATTCGCTGTTAAAGAACTATTAATAAAAGTCGCCGGAATTCCTAGACTTTCCAGCATGTCCACTTGATCCTTCATCAACGAAATGAGCGGTGAAATGACAATCGTTATGCCAGGCAGCAGCAAGGCAGGCAGCTGAAAACACAAGGATTTTCCAGCACCCGTCGGCATAATGGCCACTGTATCCTGGCCTGTCAATAGACTTTGAATAATATCCGCCTGACCAGGCCGAAAATCGCGGTAACCATAATATTTTTGTAAAATTTTTCGTGCTTTTTCTAACATTTTGTACTCTCCCATAAAATCGACTAAATCTTGGGCAGCGGCACTCCCCATAAGGCCAGAGGCAGTTTTCGAAGTACACCTGCGATGATCAGTCCAGTAATCGTTCCCGTCCCAACAGCAAAAAGCACCAAGTAAGGAAAATAAAAAATTAGATCAGTCAAATTTAAAACAGCCATAGCAATCAATAATTGCATAGCATTATGTCCGACGGCCCCAAGAACGCTCACGCCAATAAGTGAAAAAAGCGGCGTAAAGCGATGAAAAACTACGTACATTATCAAGCAGGCAGCAACAGCGCCAGCTAATCCCATAAGAAAGGGCAGGCTAAACAAAGAACCCGCCATAAGGGTTCCTAAGGTTGTACGTAAGAAAGACACGATAAGAGCTTCACGCAATCCGTACACAACAATGACAAACAAGGTAATGATGTTGGCTAACCCCAATTTAAAACCGGGAATAGGTAGCGGAATGGGCAAAATCGTTTCAATAAAATGCAACACGCCAGCCATGGAGACCAGAAGGGCTAAATGAATGATTTTTCGATTGGTCATAATTGTTCTCCCCTTAGCGCATAATGGTATCTACATCGCTGGACTTCCCATGGATTATTTTTACAACAATCCGATTGGGCAAACAAACAATCTGCTGCGGCGACCGGCTAATCCAACCTTGCTTTACACAGAGTTGATCTGGACAATTCGACTCAATCACACGAACTTGCTTGCCTTCAATCTGCACAATATTATAACCGCTGTCACCGTCAATAGTAAGCTGTTCTTGATGTCCATCAAGTTTCACCGTTTTAACAACTTTTCCGGCTACGGAAATCACGGCTTCCGACTGGGCCGCAGCAGACTGAGAAAAAAATGGCAAGGCAATCCCTGCCAATGAGCAAATAACTAAGAGAGCAATTAATATTCTATCACCCCAGGTCAACACAACGCATCACCTATCTGTCTCAATACTACCAGCAAGTCCGGGGGTATAGGACACATTGCCATCAAGATCGACAAAAATGGCCTCAATTCCTGGAAATTGCTTGAGTAACTCCAATGATTGTTCTTTACCCAGCACAAGAAGGGCATTCGATGGAAAATCTTCCATCCCTTCACGCAAAACTGTACTTGCCGAAGACAAGGTATGCGTGGGTTTGCCTGTTTTTGGATCAAAAATATGATGATACCGCACGCCATCACGATCAAAAAAACGCTGATAATCTCCTGATGTTTCAATATCATTCCATTTATCAAGGGAAATCTTAGCGGAAATACCTTCCGTATCCCGAGGGTTTTGCAGGCCAATCCGCCAGGGAGTTCCATCGGGTTTATTGCCAATGACCCGGATATCACCGCCGCCATTGAGCAAAGCCGATTGAATACCTTCTGCTTTTAAAATAGCTTCCATATGGTCTAAAATATAGCCCTTGGCGACACCGCCTACATCAATGGACATGCCTTTATCAAGCAAACGAGCCGTATGTTTTGTTGTATCAAGTTCTAAACGATGATAATTCACGTGCTTTAAAGCAGCGGAAATTTCGGCATCACTGGGAACAAAATCATCCTTTTTACCAATCCCCCATAATTCCACAATGGGTCCAATGGTTGGATCAAAAGCCCCGTTTGTCACCGTTGCATAACGTAAAGCTTGCTGTAAAACCTGCTCAGTTTCAAGACTAATCGAAACGGCAGGGCCACCCGCTTGTTTATTAATAGCTGTAATCTCACTATTTTCCTGATAATTACTTAACAAGGACTCTAAGCGTGTCATTTCATTCAGCGATTTTTGCACTGCTTCTTCGGCATTCGGCCCATAAGCTGTAATATCAATGACTGTATCTAAGGCAAAAGCTGTCTGCTCATATGGCTTAGGTGCTGTCATACAGCCGGAAAAAAAAAGGGCAAAACATAGCACCCCTAAGCTTTTTAGTATCACTCGAACATTCATTTATCGCACACTCTCTATTTCTATCGTTTAAAAGGGCCGCTGACATGGCGTCAACAGCCCTTTTTTGACCTAGATTCTTGTTTTATTCATTGCTGTTCAGCCAGCATTCGTCACATTGGCTGTGCCTGAGCGGGTGCTTTCACAACAGGAGGCTCCCCGGCAGCTTGACGAATCAGATGAATGGCTTTCGTTGGACACTTTTCAACACATTTTGCTTCCGTACATTCAACACACTTACTATGATCAACAACAGGTAAATTATTCACCATCTTAATGGCGTCATGTGTACATTGACGCATACATAAGGTACAGCTTAAGCAACCAACAGTACAGATCTTACGTACCTCGGCACCTTTGGCTAACGATTTACAGCTGACATGAACATTCGCTGTAAGTGGTGTCAGATCAATAACCTGTTTCGGACAAACTTTTTGGCAAGCGCCGCAGCCTGTGCATTTTTCTTTATCAATTTGAGGCAAATGATTCTCCCCAAGTGTCATAGCACCAAAAGGACAAGTGGCTACGCAATCACCAAAACCCAAACAGCCATAGGCACAACTTTTCGGCCCGCCAAATAACACATTGGCAGCCGCACACGTTTGGACCCCTTTATATTCATAACTGCGTTTGGCCTGTTCAAGACCGCCACTGCACATGATTCTTGCTACACGCGGTTCAACTTCTTCCGCTTTTTTTCCAGTCAGTTCGGCAACACGTGCAGCTACAACTGCTTTACCAGGTACACACATATTCGGCGGAACGTCAGGATTCGTGACAACTGCTTCGGCATAAGCCATACAACCAGCATAACCGCAAGCACCACATTGTCCCTTTGGCAAAACATCTTCGACAATGTGAATCAACGGGTTGACCTCGATTGCAAATTTTTTATTGGCAAAAGCGAGGATCAAACCAAAAGTAATCCCTAACGCCGCCATAACCAGCAAAATTAGGATGGACGTATTCATGATGATCTACTCCTTGCCGTTTTATAATGGAATCATACCGGAAAATCCAAAAAATGAGAGAGCCAGTAAGCCAGCTAAAATAAAGGCAATGCCCAGACCATCAATTGATTTCGGTACATCCGCGTATTGGAGTTTTTCCCTGAGACTCGCCATTAAGATAATCGCCAAGGCAAAACCGGCACCTGAACCAATGGCAAATACAACAGATTTAGAAAAGCTATAAGCGGACTCAGAAATGATCAGTGGCACTGCAAGTACAATGCAATTCGTGGCAATTAACACAAGATAAATGCCCCACAGGTTGTATAAAGTAGGAACAAATTTTTTAATAATGATTTCCAGCAATTGAACAAAGCTGGCAATCAATACAACAAATACAACGGTTGTTAAAAAAGTCAAATGATAAGGAGCCAAAACAAAATTATAAATAGCCCAGGCAAGCATGGAACTGAGCGTCATAACTGAAGTAACAGCCATGCCCATACCAATAGAGGCATTGAGATTCTTGGATACACCAAAGAAAATACAGAGTCCCAAGAAACGAGTTAAAACAAAGTTATTCACAATAACAGCACCCATAAAGAGTGTAAAATATTCAGCTACTTCCGTCATGATGCATCACCTCGCAATGCGGCTGTGCCGATTGATGATTGTTCTTTGGCCTTTTGTTCACGGCGACGATTCTGAGATTCTTCCATCAGATTAAAAATACCGATTAAAAGACCAATAACAAGAAATCCTCCAGGTGGCAAAATAACAATTAATGCCGGATTGTACCATGCACCAAATACTTGCATGCCAAAAACTGAACCCGTGCCAAATAACTCACGAATAACGCCAATTAAAACCATGGCACCTGCGAATCCGGTTCCCATGCCAAGTCCATCAAAGAAAGACGGAATCACACCATTTTTCATGGCAAAAACTTCAGCACGTGCTAAGATAATAGCAAAAACAACAATCAATGCCAAATAAATGCCTAAGGCTTTATATAAATCAGGAAAATAGGCAGCAAGTGAAAGTTGCACTACCGTTACTAGTGTAGCAATGATGGTAATAAATACTGGTACCCGCACAGTCGGATTAATGTGATGGCGAAAAATCGAAACTACCGTATTATTGGCCGTAATAACGAATAATACTGAAAGCCCCATTGCCAAGCCATTTAAAGCCGTACTTGTCACAGCAAGCGCCGGACATAAACTGAGCGCTAGCCGAAAAATCGGGTTTTGGTCAAATAAGCCTTTGTAAAAGATTTGCCAGAGACTCACCTTTAGCCCCCCCTTACTTATTAGATGTATATTGCATAACCTCTTCCACGGCTTTTTGAATACTTAACGTAACTGCCTTGGAAGTAATTGTAGCACCCGTAAGCGCTTGGATATTTTTATCTGTTGGCGTTTTGACTACTGTCAAATCAGCAGCTGCTTTTCCCTTAAACTGCTTACGAAATTGATCTTTCGTCGCATTATCGCCAAGCCCTGGTGTTTCATTATGAGATAAGATCTTATAGTCAATGGCTTTACCATCAGGTGTAACCGCAGCTACCATTTTAATAGAACCGCCATAACCCTTTCCTTCGGCAGGAACAACATAAGCAATGGTTTTACCGTCTTTAAGCACAGAATACCAATCCGTTTTTCCAGCGATAGGCTCAAACTTTTGTCCATCGGGAACAAGTTCCCGCATGGCTTTAGCCTTTTGATTCACAGCCTGTTCAGCCGCAACAGGAGCTGTTATAGCGTAAGTACCAGCAATAACGGCGCCTGACAGAATACAGGCCATAGCCAGATTTCCGCCACTTTTCAATATACTATCGTTACCGTGTGCCATAGCTGTTACCTCCCGGCTCCAAATTTTATAGGCTTAACTACCCGGTCAATAAGAGGTGTTACAGCATTCATTAACAAAATTGCATAACAAACCCCTTCGGGATAACCGCCAACGCGACGGATCAAAACAACTAAAAGACCGGCTCCTAAAGCAAAAATCACTTGACCCTTGACTGTCAGTGGAATGGTTACCATATCCGTTGCCATAAAGAAAGCACCTAACATCAAACCGCCTGCCATCATATTGAGCAACGGATCTCCACCCGTAACCCAGCTAACAATGGCAACAGTACCAATCATGGTAACAGGAACTTGCCAATTGATATAACCACGATATATCAGATAGATGCCACCTAAGAGCAGCAAAATAACGGACGTTTCACCAGCGCTACCACCGCGAAAGCCAAAGAACAATGATTGATATAAATCCCCCTGGCTGCCATAAGATTCAACTAACTGCCCATAACCTTGCATTTTTAAAATTCCGAGTGGCGTAGCAGAAGAAACACCATCCACAGCCGCACCAACAGCAGGCCATTTTGTCATGGCAATTGGCCAAGAGGCCAATAAAAACGCACGTCCAATAAGAGCAGGATTAAAAATATTATAGCCTAACCCACCCATGGTATGCTTCGCAATTCCAATGGCTACTACAGAACCGATAATGGCCATATACCAAGGTAATGTCGCCGGGATATTCATGGCTAAGAGCAAGCCCGTAAGAAAAGCACTGCCATCACTGACTGTAACCAACTTTCCTTGCCATTTCTGAATCAAAAATTCCGTTACTACTGCAGCGGCAATACAAAGGACCATGGTCATCAAAGCGGGTAAACCAAAAACATAAACAGAAAATAATGCCGCAGGTGCTAAAGCTAAATTCACGTGCCACATAATATGGGCAATCGACTCATTGTCTCTAATATGCGGTGAAGTTGATACTAAAAAACTGGGACTAGCCAATTTTGTCTCAGAACTCATTAGCGGCCTCCTATTTCTTTGCCGCGGCAGCAAGCTGTGCCTTGGACAATTTTACATATTGTACGATCTTTCGTTTAGCCGGACAGACGAATACACAGGAACCACATTCAACACAGTCCAGCAGATTACATTCCGTCTTGGCTTGTTCATAAAGCTTGCGTTCGCCTAATATACTGAAATCACGTGGAATAAGTCCCATCGGACAGGCGCTAACACAGCGACCACAGCGAATACAAGGACGTTCTTCTCCATCATGTATTTCTTTCGCGCTCAAAGCAACAATACCTGATGTACCTTTAATGATCGGCGCATCCAAAGTTTGTTGAGCCATTCCCATCATCGGTCCACCCATAATTACCTTGGCCGGCTCTTCTTTAAATCCGCCGCAAATGTTCACAGCTTCAGCAAAAGTGGTTCCCACACGAAGCAGCAAATTCTGGGGACTAGCAATACAGCTGCCCGTAACCGTCGTAACCCGTTCAATTAAAGGCAATCCACGAATGACTGCATCAGCTATCGCCACGGCAGTCCCGGCATTTTCCACGACAACGCCCACTTCCATAGGCAATCCGCCTGAAGGTACTTCACGGCCCGTAAGAGCAACAATGAGATTTTTTTCAGCTCCCTGTGGATACTTAGTGGGAAGTCCAACAACTTCAATATCACTGCCAACTAACAGTTTTTGAAAATGTTCAATGGCATCAGGCTTATTTGCTTCAATACCAATAACACCTTTCGTTACGTTAAGCACTTTCATGCTAATATGCATGCCATCAATAATTTTTTCTGCCATTTCCAACATGACACGATGATCAGCCGTAAGATAAGGCTCACACTCTGAACCATTTAAAATAAGCGTGTCAATAGGTTTATCAGGCGGTGGAGACAATTTTACATGGGCTGGAAAAGTTGCGCCGCCCATTCCTACAATACCGGCAGACCGAATCATGCCGACAATTTCCTTGTTTTCTAGCGATTTCCAATCACGTTCAACAGGCAAGCCTTCCAGCCATTCATCTTGTCCATCCGTCTCAATGACAATAGCCTGACACGTACCAAAGACAGGATGAGGATAATTGGCTATTTCCGTCACCTTACCTGACGAAGAAGCATGAATCGGTGCAGAAACAAAAGCTTGCGTATCTGCAATAACCTGCCCTTTTTTCACCAAGTCACCCACTTTGACTACAGGTGAACAAGGAGCTCCAATGTGCTGTCTTACTGGAAGAATTAATTTAGCTGGTATTGAAGCTTCGAAAATAGGCTTTTTGGCTGTTGCCAATTTGTTATCATCCGGATGGATACCACCTCGGAAAAGATTTCGCATAATTCCACTCCTTCTTTTAAAAATGGTCGTTAAAATTAATGCTTTGATTCAAAAATTTTGATGACCACTGGCTGCATTGAAGAACTTCCTTTGGCATGCCGATCGTAACGTAGTACAAAATAAATAGAAGCCAAGAAAGTAATAATGCCACCTGCAATTTTCCCTGTCATGACATCACTGACATCAAAAGAAGCAGCAACCTCTGCTCCGATAATAACACCAAGGGCAATGGCAATAAGCGGCATCATATACACAATAAAAGCGGCCTTTAACATATTCGTTTCTGCTATTTTCACTAAAACTTTTTGCCCAACAACAGCACCTAGCGGATTTTGAGCATCCATTACCATAGCATTATCACCAGGACAAGCACCACAATTTTCACAGTCGCTATGACGGCTGGCTTTGACGCGCGCCATCTTATCTGTAACGGCAATGACAATTCCTTCATGTTCCTCAAGCATGTTTTCACCTCCAAACTGCATAAGTTAAGTGGTCAGATGAGGGTTGGCTAGCCCTCGACAGTAATGTATTACCGCGAGTTCCTTATCAATTCATAACAGTTTTTTTTGCGATAATCTATTACTAGCCCCCTGTCGAAGCATGAACTGTGAATAGTTTCACGTGTTATGATAATATTACTATTTACACTCAAATTGTACCACTTCATATAAAAATGTCAATTGAAATCCCTCTTACACTACGACTGCTTCGGCGACACAAATTTATTCATTCAATCCCCTAAAAAACATTACCAAATAACCGATAAGAAAATAAATTGTACAAAAGTCTGATTGTTTTTAATTGATTTTCACGATAGAATAATGGAAATATTAGTATCGTAAGAAAGGAGAGAATGACTGTGGCAGATAACAACCAGCATTATAACCTAGAACAAGTGGAACCCGGTATGAAACTCGCTGAAGACATTATTAATCAGCGTGGAAACGTTCTAATTGCTGAAGGGACTATTTTAGACAAATCCTTGTTAGCCCACTTACTCCGACTCGGTGTGAAAGATGTTCAAATTGAAACTACTACTTCAGAACAAGAACAAGCACAAACTCCAGAAGTTACATTAGAAGAAATAAAAATGCAACACTTGTCGAATGCCGTCCAAAAAATCAAAGAATCTTTTCGTATTATTGAAAAATATAAAAAAATACCCATAAATATTTTGCAAGATATCACTGATAATGAACTATGGCCCCTTGTCAGTAAACATTTATCCATTAACTATACTAACCTTGAGCATTCGAAAAAGGATTATTTATATGATCACTCAGTAAATGTTGCCCTATTAAGTGGCTTACTTGGACTCTGGTCAGGTTACAATAAAAATCAAATTTCAGAATTAATTCTCACGGGATTGCTCCACGATATTGGTAAAACCCAAATTCCACCGGAAATTTTGAACAAACCCGAAAATTTAACAAAAGACGAACTCAAAGTCATGCAATTGCATGCAACATACAGTTTCAGTCTGATTAAAGAAGTAGCCGCTATTCCGCAAAATGTAAAATTTGCTGTTCTTCAGCATCATGAACGGCTCGATGGCAGTGGTTATCCTGGTCATTTTAAGCAAGAAAAAATTCATCCTTATGCCCGTGTTGTGGCTATTGCCGATATTTATGATGCCATGACTTCAGAACGGAATTACTCACATAAAAATAATCCTTTTACGGCTGTTCAGGTTTTAACAAAAGATATGTACTCAAAATTAGATGCTACGCTATGTACCACATTTCTTACAGCCTTTTGCAACTGTATTATTGGCAATAAGGTACAGTTAAAAGATGGCCGAGAAGGCGAAATTATCTACACCGGACATTTTTTGAATTTTAATCTCATGATTCGGATGGAAAATAATGAGTGTTTGCCAATTTCAGATTGGCAATCCATAAAAGAAGTAACAGCCTTTCCCACCAAGTCCCAGGAAAATGAAAATCAAGCCTAAGCTATAAAAAATAAAAACCTTCCATTATACAAAAGAAGCTTTATTTTGTATAATATGGAAGGTTTTTGTTTTTTATTAACGAAATATAATTATATTCAATTTTTTTGTAATTATAACGCTGATTACCAAATCAAGAAAACTGGCTCAGTCAATCGGTCTTATCAGAGGTGCCAAACGTAGTGAAAAAGTTTACTTTTACAACAAAATTAAATTTTAAAATAGTTAGTATTGTTTTATTGTCAATGATGATGGTTACAGCCTATACGCATTGGCTATCACTTCAAGAAGAAAATGATAAAAACAGTAAATTATTGATAGCCATTACTGATTTTCTTGTCAAAAAAATACCCGACGGTTCCTTTTCACGAGGAATGATAACACACGATATGACAAAAGAAGAAATTCATGAACAAATTTTATTGACTAATCAAGAACTTCAACCCTTGTTAAATAATCTATTTGTACCACCAAATATTATAAAATTTGGCTTCTATTCGCGTCAGCAAGAAAGTATCGTCGCCATTGGACCCCAGTACGATGCGTCGTTACTTAGCAACATAAATACTAAACGTCTACAAGAAATTTACAGTACGGATTCGGATCAGCTAATTGAAAAGAAAAGTTTCCTATTATGGCATGGCGCAAATTCAATGATTCACGTCCAGCCCATCAAAGAAAATGGCGTCATTATTGGTCATGCCTTTGCTTCGATCAATCAGGATGCTGTTTCCGCGATCATTTGGAAGCGCACGATTAACACCCTTTTAGGTGCTTTTCTGATGCTATTAATCTGTGTTGTTATTTTTCGTGAGCTCTTCGTCAAACTAAAAACCGACCTCGAAGCATTTGCTGAAGCCATTCTTGACGGAAATACGAGTCATTTTCATAGTGAAATAGCCGAATTCACACCCATCCTAAATTATATTAGCGAACAAACAGAAAAAATGACCCGCCTGGACCGATTAAATATTATTGGGGAAATGGCAGCAGGAATTGCCCACGAGATACGAAATCCCATGACAACAGTCCGGGGCCTGTTGCAGTTTATCGGAAATAAGCACGAATTCGTGAATCAAAAAGAAAATTTCGAACTCATGATCAACGAAATTGATCGTGCCAATAGTATTATTACCGAATTTTTATCGCTAGCCAAAAATCGCGCCATGGAATTTAGCGAAAACAATCTCAATAATATTATTCATGACATCTATCCTTTATTGCAGGCCGATGCCTTGCGCAACAATTGTGACATTCATCTGGCCTTAGACAATATCCCAAATGTATCCGTTGATCCAAATAGTATTCGACAACTTATTTTAAATCTGGTAAGAAACGGAATAGACGCGATACAAGAAAGTGGGCTCATTGAGATTCACACCAAAACAGACAGTAGAAAAGTTTACCTATCCATCAAAGACTCAGGGATAGGTATTCCACCTGAAATTAAGGATCAGCTTGGAACACCGTTTTTCACCACGAAGGAAAAAGGAACGGGTCTGGGACTCGCAATTTGTTTTCGCATTGTTCAACGTCATTCAGCAATATTAATGATTGATAGTGAACTTGGAAAGGGGTCGATCTTTACCATTGCGTTCAACATCATCGAGTAACCTCATTGAACAGCTAATAAACGCCTGTAGCAGAAATGGGAAGAAGATAATGTCTGAAAAAACAATATCCTTGTTCTTATTCAGCGGAATTCTTAGTTATTTATTTTTTGCAAACCAACTGGCGTTTGGCACCTTTATATCCCCTAAATCAGGCTTTTTACCCATACTGGCAGGAACATTGGGACTGATACTCACACTACTACTTCTGGGCAGCCAATGGCGAACAGAAAAGACTACTCAACAACCTGAAATGGATTGGACAAAGTTTATTTTCATTATCATTGGTTTGATATTTTATGTGACTATGCTCAATATGATTGGCTATCTAGCTGCTACCTTTATATTTTTACTCTATTTATTCAAGATATCCGATACACCGCAGTGGCTGCTGCCTCTTGCCATCGCAGCAAGTACTGCCCTTACTTTCTATTTCTTATTTGACCGTTTTTTAGCTGTCACATTGCCATAGCTTTAGGAGAGATGAAAAATGGATGTCATAAATATGCTGTTACAAGGATTTTATGTAAGCATTGCTCCAACCAATTTACTGGCCTGCACAAGTGGCGTACTCATTGGTACGCTTATCGGAGTACTGCCTGGGATTGATACAGTCAGCACCATTGCCTTGTTGTTACCCTTCAGTTATCACATGAATGGCACAACGGCACTCATCCTTTTTGCAGGCATCTATTACGGATCAAAATACGGCGGCTCAACGACATCCATTTTAATGAATGTACCAGGGGAAGCTGCCTCCATCGTGACCTGCATGGATGGATACCCACTCGCACAAAAGGGGCGAGCCGGGGCCGCTCTTGCTATAGCAGCCATTGGTTCATTTATTGCCGGAACTATTGGCATCATTGGCCTCACCCTTTTTGCTCCTCCCCTAGCTCAAGCTGCACTCGCCTTTGGCCCGCCAGAATATTTTTCCCTGGCTCTCGTGGGGCTGATCATCTTAACCAAACTTACAGGTACTTCATCCCTTAAATCCGCATTAATGGCTGCCGTCGGCATCATGTTAGGAACGTTTGGACTCGATAGCTTATCAGGTATTAGCCGTTTTACATTCGGCATTGATGAACTTGATCGCGGCTTTGATTTATCCATTTTAGCCATGGGCATCTTTGGTCTTGGGGAGATTTTCACCGTCATGACCCAGACAAACAGCCCCCCCGAAATACCTACTATACGAATCAAGGACCTATACCCGACAAAAGAAGAATTCCGACGGTCCGTTGTGCCTATGTTTCGCGGCAGCATCGCCGGGTTTCTAGTGGGTTTACTGCCTGGCCCAGCAGCAACCATTTCCAGTTTTGTATCTTATGGGCTAGAAAAACATTGTAGCAAAACCCCAGCTGAATTTGGTCACGGTGCCATTGAAGGCGTAGCTGGACCGGAATCAGCTAATAATGCGGCAATAGCTGCTACCATGATTCCGCTATTGTCACTGGGACTGCCATTTTGCGGGGGAACGGCCATTTTACTCAGTGGCTTTATGATTCACGGCATTACTCCCGGACCGACACTCATTACACAGCAGCCCGATCTATTTTGGGGGCTTATTGCCAGTATGTATCTTGGCAACGTAATGCTACTCATTATTAATTTGCCGCTTATTGGCGTATTCGTTCAGCTGCTAAGAACGCCCCTCAACATTCTTATGCCGCTTGTAGCCGTTCTCACTCTAACCGGCGCCTATTCCATCAACAATAGCATATTAGACTTAGTATGGATCATTATTTTTGGGATCATTGGTTTTTTCTTGCGCCGCACAGGCTTTGAACCTGGACCGCTATTAATCGGTCTTGTCATCGGCCCCGAACTTGAACGGGGATTGATACAGGGACTCATCATCAGTAACGGCAGCATTTGGACCTTCATTACCCGGCCTATCACGAGTACCATTTTAGTCGTGGGGGCGAGTGTCATTCTGTACACACTCGTTCACTGGCTAAAACCATTCATCCATATCAGAAAAAAGGAGACAAGACAATAATCCGCTTTACAGCAAAGGAGATCATGCCATGCAAAGAAAAGTACTTGTGAAATTAATCATTTGTCTATTCACGCTGTCTATCCTATTAGGAGGTTGTACAAGCATGCCAAATAAGGCAACAGTGACAACAAAAAAATATCCCGAAAAACCCATTACCATGATTGTCCCTTTTAGTGCCGGCGGAGGCTTAGATTTAATCGCCAGAGCAATGGAAAAATTCGCCCCTAAATATTTAGGCCAGCCAATCACCATTATAAACAAACCAGGTGGAGCAGGCACGATTGGCTGGAATGAACTGGCCGCATCAAACCCTGACGGGTATACGCTGGCTATAACTGCAACAGATATTCTCTTGCCATCGTTGTACGGACCAACGAAATATGATTATCAAACGGCAATCCAACCCCTGGCACAAATTACGTCCCAACCATTTATAATGGTTGTCCAAGCCGATCAGCCTTGGCAAACACTAGATGATGTGATTGCTTATGCAAAAACGCACCCTGGACAATTAAAATTTGGTCATGGTGGTGTAGGGGCAATTACCCATGTTGTAGGTGAAATGTTTGCCCATGATGCTGGTATTACACTCGAATCGGTTCCCTTCCGTGGCGCAAGTGAATCAACTACTGCCTTACTTGGCGGACATGTTCAAATTGTTTTTACAACTTCCGCTGTTATCCAAGAATATGTAAAAGACGGCATGTTAAAAGCTCTGGCAGTAACAGGTGAACAGCGACTGACTGACCCCCTATTTGCACAAATACCGACTTTTAAAGAACACGGGCTCAATATTCAATTAGATCATTGGTATGGAATCGCAGCCCCAAAGGAACTGCCTGCTGATGTAAAAGCAAACTTAGCTGCAGGATTTAAAACACTTTTTGCGGATCCGGAATTCAAAACAAGCATGAAAAATATGGGAATGCGAATCAAATATTTAGGCCCAACTGAATCCCAACAAAAATGGCTGACTGACAGCCAGGAATTATCAACAGCCATCCAAGAAACGGGAGTTTTAGAGCAGATTAGTGCTCAAAAAAAATAGACTTTTTCTTATTAAAATAGCCATCATGAAGACAAAAAACCTTCATGATGGCTATTGCTATGCATACTGAATATAGCTGGATGATTCGATAAGCAATATAAAAGCAGCTATTATCAACTCTTCTTATTCACCCATATTTAATTGCGTACCATGTTTAATCCGCCACCACGAAACAGATCGCAACTGACTAATCACCTGTTCTATCTGATCCCAGGACAGCTCAGCCGAATGTTCTCCTGTAATGGATTCGCGCACATCACTATCCGCCTTGCCGATGTTGTTACGCGTAATCCAAAAACCATAATTCATGCCAAAATCATTGCCTTTCGTTAAACTTTCGCCGACGGAGTAATAATGAAACCCCCTGGGTGCAACAAGTTCAATCAAAGTAGGTGTCACATTAATATGGCTCCCAGCAGCATTTTTCGGAAAAACATTTTTCGTAATCCCCGGGCCATAAACGATAAGCGGAATGCCATAGCGCTTATAAAGTCCTGGATTTGCTTCAATATTTAATCGATCGGCATGGTCGCCCATGATCATAAACAAACTATCTGGATACTGCTGACGTACCTTAGCAATAAACTGAGTCATCACTTTATCTGCATACCAGAAATGGCCTAATTGCTTAATCAATTCCTCATCATTCTTACGATGTTCAGGCAATCCGGCAATGACGCTGTCCCGATCAAAGCCTTCCTTCTCAAGATCCACTGTAAAGGGAGCATGATTGGACACAGTTAAAATGACATTGAAACTCGGCTTGTCCTGATTGATCTGCGACAAAACGGCATTAAATAGATATTTGTCGTCACAGCCCCATACATTGCCTGCTCCATTTTCAAAATCCCCTGACCCATGAAAATCTTCAAATCCTTGCGCTAAGGTAAAATCTTTGATCTTTTCCCATGAACTCGGCCCAGCATACCAAAAGCGCGGTTGATAGCCCAAGCGCTTCATTTGTGGTGCAACAGCTGTTGAAAAGGGTTCCTTATAAGCTTCTGGCAGATAATTAAGATAGAGATTGACATCCGTAAATCCTGTAATAACGCCAAGTACACCAGAAATCGTGCTCATGCCATTAGGCAAAAAGGTTGGTACATAAGCCGCGTTGTCTTGCCGAATAATATTTTTTACTCCGTTGGCAATATTTAAAGAACCATATTCCGGTAGCAGCGGCCAGTTAGCATAACTTTCACCAATAATCAGGAAAATGTGTTGCGGCTTTACTGCCGATCCTTGAGCAGTCTTTTTCAAATAATCATCAAGATTATTCGATTCAATCGAATGACCTGCCAAAGAAGATCCGTATACATGCATTTGAGCGGAATCAATATCAATCCCTGTCGAACTTATTAACCGCTCGTGAAGTTCATAAGCTCGATAAAGAGCCTGTACATCATCTAAAATGGCTTCATTAAGCAATTGATCTTTCGTAATGCCGGAATTTTCCCAGTCAATATTCTGGGCATAAGTCATGCTGCCGCCAAATCGAATAAAAACGGCGATAAAATACAAAACAATTAAAAAGGCGATGCGAATAGCGACAGTATAATGCCAAGAAGAAAACCGCGGCATTCGAAGCGTCCCTGTATCAAGCCATTTCTTGAGCAAACGGGAAAAAATCGCTGTCGTTAAGACTGCCAACAACAGGCGAAAAGGTAACTGATATTGCTGGATTAAAGTATAAAACAGAGCCGATGTATCGTCTTGAAAGGTATTAAATAATAATTGATTAAACCCCATATGGAACTGCTCATAGTAAGGTATGCGGGCATAAAAAAGAGCACTCAATAAGCCGATATAGCTAGAACCTAAAAGAAAGCGAAAATGCTGCACTTTATTTTTACTAACAAAATAGGTTGCTGCACATAAAATAACAGATATTCCCCCGAGGAATCCCGCACTCTTCAAACTAATCCGCAAACCATAATACAAAGCGGCCATAATATCTGAAACTGTCGTCATATCACTCATATAGGCATGCAAATCAATAATAAAGCCAATACGAAATAAACAAATCACACTAAGAATAAATAGGAATAATTTCAAATCTTGCTGTAACTGTTCATAGATTTTTTCCCAACTCAACACGGTGCATAAATTCCTTCTCTCCTAAAATCCTTGCAAAACATCCAGGCATAAGCTCTTCAATAATCAAAAAACATTCTAAAGTTCCTAAATGACTAAGAACTTTAGAATGTTTCGACTTTTTTAGATAAAATCCTTTAAATTTCAATTTATTTTTAACGCAACCTTCTCGTTACTTATTCAGCACCTTAGTTGATATAGCCCAATAGCCAACATCAATAGTCCTGACACATTGGTTGCCGCATTTCCTAAGCGTTTGGCCAGATAGACTCTGCCGATAGAACAGCCAAAAGCAATGGTCAGGAAACTAAATAGTCCCACAAATAAAGAAATTACCAGAATAGGTAGGGCAACTAACCCCGCATCAAGCCCACCGGCAACAGCATTCGCCGATAAGGCTATGCCGAGCAATACGGCTTCTGCATCATCAAGATGGTTCGAACAATCCCGATCTGCCTTTTCTGGCTGATGGATCAGTTCAGCTGGCCCCAGAATAATCCATAGCCCTGCACAAATGAGAATCACCGCCCCTAAATCACCCGCATATTTCAACTGAATTGTTTCATTCAGGAATGCTCCTATGTTAGCTGCAAACAAGGTAGCCAGAAACGATAAGAATGCAATAATCAAGTTAGCTCGAATTGAAATGTCCATTTTTCGTGACCCGTACGCAATGCCTACGCCAAGATTGTCAATATTCGCAGCTAAAGCGATAAGAAGCGAAAACAACCAATCCATAGATGAATCTCCTTTAAAAAAACTTATCGTTTATATCTATTGATAACAAAGAGTATTAGAAATGATTTTTTCCAATACTCTTTGTCATACTAATCCTGTACCACGTCAAAATACGAGCGTACTCAGTTGTTGATGAGGTGCTGCGAGTACAAGTTGATCCACCAAAAAACCGCTTTCTTTAATGGCATTGCTACCAGCCCGAACAGCCGCCTTGACAGCTCCCACATCACCTGTTAACGTAACAACAGCCTTTCCGCCCATACCTCTAGCCAAACGAACTTCAAGAAGTTCAATAGCTGCAGCTTTCGCTGCCGTATCAGCAGCAACAATAGCTGATGCGATGGAATAGCTTTCGATAACGCCAAGTGCGCTGAGCTTTTTTACTTCGGTACAGCCACTGATAGCAGGCAACACACTATCATGTAAATTAGGCAATACAAATTCATCGACAACATTTTCTGTTCCACCCACAACTTTGCCACTGCGCACAGCACTTTGAACAGCCCCCACATCGCCTGCTACCATGACAACATATTTTCCCGGACACATGGCTTGCGCTAAAATAATTTCTACATTCGCTGCTTTGAGCATGGCATCAGCGGCCAAAATTCCCTGCGTAATATTCTTTAATTCCAACAATCCCATAGCACGCTTCATATTCTATTCCCCCCATCATTACAAAACACGGACATACATGAGCTTGCCGCTGCCAATATTGCTAAAAACTCCCATAGAAGCCGTATTTGGGCGAACTCCAATTATGCACCTTAAAAATCATAGGAAACCAAGGCCTCTGCCAATAACAAAAGCCAATCCGCCGCCAATCATCGGACCTACAACAGGAACCCAGGAATAAGCCCAATCTGAATCCCCTTTGCCTGCAATAGGAAGAATGGCATGGGCAATCCGAGGACCGAGGTCACGAGCCGGGTTGATGGCATATCCAGTAGGGCCACCTAAACTTAGACCAATTCCCCAGATAAGGACAGCAACTAAGAAATTACCCATTCCAGGAACAATGCCACCGACATTTTTCGAGAAAATAGCATAGATACCAAGAACTAACACAGTCGTGCCAATAATTTCGCAAAGTAAATTTGCTATATAGTTACGAATGGCTGGTCCAGTACAGAAAACACCTAGTTTTCCAGGTTTATCGTCCGTAGCTTCCCAGTGAGGAAAATAAGCCAACCAGGCAACGGTGGCACCAATAAATGCACCAATAAATTCAGCAATAACAATTAATATTGCATCAGATACGGTATAAGTACCAATGAGCAATTTCGCAAAAGTAACTGCTGGATTTAAGTCACCCTGCGCTCCCAAGGCATTTGCACAAAAGGCCCCCATCATTACGCCAAAAGCCCAACCTGTTGTTATTGCCAGCCATCCTTGACTTTGTGACTTAGAATTTTTAAGAACAGCTCCTGCCACAACTCCGGCACCAAAAATAATTAAAATGGCTGTACCAAATAATTCGCCTGCAAAATAACTCATCATGATTCCCCCTTAATTTTTTGGAATAAGAATAAAAGGAATTATTAAACAGCCCGTATACAGATACAAGAATCGCTCTTAAAAATAGTTCCTGTAATGCTTGCATGCACATTCGCGCCTACGGCTGCTCCATCAGGAATGGTTGCAATAAGATCGCCTTTTGCTACCTGCTCCCCTACAGCAACAATCGGTTTAGCAGGTGCCCCGATATGCCCTGACAAAGTTAAGCACACTTCACGAGGAACAGCATTCTGAATAATAAGCGGCGCTGGCACATCGTATTTCAAAATGCCTAACCGCGCAATAAGACGTTGTGTCGGAACCAAACGGTAGGAACGATTAGCTTGCACATGTTCCGGTTTATGATGATGAGAATTTTTAATACCCGCCTTGGCAAATTGTTTTTTGAGATAACCATTGACCTTACGCGGCGATAACCCCATAGTACAGCCATAAGTATCGCATACACCACATTCAGAGCATAAGAATGCTTCCGAAAAAACATCTACCTCACTTAGCTGACCTCTGCCGATAGCCTGCATAATGCGATGAGGTGCTATATGATGTCCAAGTAAATGCCTGGGACAAGCTTCGGTACAACCCAAACAATTACAACAAACGGCTTTGGCCCGATGAAGCGTAGCCTCCCATGATACATTTTTATTCACTACAATGGTATGGTCAGCAGGCAAAACAAGAATACCACCTGTTGTTTTGGTTACAGCTGCATCGTTATCAATGAGCTTTCCCATCATGGGACCCCCGTCAATCACTGCAAACGGATAAGAAGTAGCTCCACCAGCTAAAGCGATGAGCTCCTCTACCTTCATACCGAGCGGAACTTTTACTGTCAGTGGTGTGCGTACAGCCCCAGCAACAGTTACAAATTTTTCTGTCACAGGCTGCCCTTCAAGAGCATTGGCTACATTAAATAATGTTTCGACATTGGCTACAACGACACCGACTTGTAAAGGAATGCCGCCTTCAGGCACAATTTTACCTGTTACTTCATGAACAAGAACCTGCTCATCTCCAGCTGGATAAATATCAGGCAAAAAAGACAGTGTGACTTCCCGGTCCTTCATTTCATCAAGAGTCTGCTGCAAACAACGAATCGCTTCAACATGCTTTTTCTTGAGTGCAATCATTCCTTCATGGGCACCCGTAGCAAGCATGACCGCCTTAAGTCCCACAATGAGTTTTTTACTTTCCGTAATCATCAGATGATCATTGGCTCTCAGCAAAGGCTCGCATTCCGCACCATTGGCAATAACGAGGTGCACAGTAGCGTTGATTTTTACATGCGTAGGAAAACCTGCTCCGCCTGCCCCTACTACACCAGCCGCCTTGACAGCAGCAACAATTTCGTCACGCATTTTGAACCGACTCCCTACCTATCCAAATTTTGCCTAAACGATGGAAAATGCATCAACAAGAACACACCGCCTTTGGCGGGTAAAACTGCGCGGTGCAGTCAAGCCTTCACCCGTAGGTCCAGCGATTGTAAAGGTTATATAACCTTCGCCGCCAACACCAATCCCTGCATAAGAAGGAGCATTTTTCACAAAAATCGTTGTTTCAATCGCCTTGGCCAAGCGAGTTAAATGATCGACATTTTTCGAATGCATAATGGCTGTGTGACGATTGCCATGTTCCACCTTCACAGCCAAATCAATGGCAGCATCAATATCTTTGACTTGAACAACTGCCAAAATCGGCATCATGAGCTCTTCTACAACAAAGGGATGATCCGCCTCTGTTTCGCACAAAATCACGCGTACACTGTCAGGTACATCAATACCAATTTTACTCAAAATAAATTTGGCGTCTCTTCCAACATAATCTTTATTAATACCATAAGATTTTTTCGGCTTTTCCGTACAGCCTTGGCTCTTTTTAGATTCTTTTTCAGTCATCACAACATGAAGAAGACGCTCAATAGCATCACCGGATATAAGATAAGCCCCGTATTTTTGCATATAAGAAACGAGCTCATCAGCAATACAGCCTACAGCAATTACCTCTTTTTCAGCAATGCAGGGCAAATTATTATCAAAAGAACAGCCAGCAATAATATCCTTCGCTGCTTTTTGAATATCGGCGGTTTCATCAACAACAGCCGGTGGATTGCCAGCTCCTGCGCCAATAGCCTTCTTACCCGACGATAAGACCGCTTTGACTACCCCCGGCCCGCCTGTGGCAACAAGCATATTAATGAGTGGATGATGCATCATCGTTGTTGTCGCTTCGATCGACGGCTGAGAAATGGCTGTCAGTAGATTAGCTGGACCACCCGCCTGAATAATGGCCTCGTTAAATAGACGGATCGTCTCAAGTGATGTTTTCTTCGCTGTAGGATGAGGGCTAAAAAAAACGGCATTGCCAGCGGCAATCATGCCAATGCCGTTGCAAATAATCGTTTCCGAAGGATTCGTCGTAGGTGTAATCGCACCAATGACACCATAAGGACCCATTTCAATGAGAGACAGTCCCCGATCACCGCTCCACGCCTCAGTGCACAGATTTTCCGTACCAGGCGTCTTCTGTGAAGCCATTTGATTTTTAAGCGTTTTATCTTCGACTCGTCCCATACCGGATTCGTCCACAGCCATCTTAGCCAACATAGCAGCATTGTCATAAGCAACCTTGCGCATGGCCTGAACAAGCTCTTCACGTTTGGCTATCGAACATTTTCTGAGTTCCTCATAAGCTTTTCTTGCTGCTGTTACGGCTTCATCGACTGTATCATAAACCCCGCTGATATTTTCAGTTGAGCAAGTCGAACCTTGTAATTTTGCTAAAACTTCAGTAGTAATTTGAGCAATTAACGTTTGATCAGCAATCATCTCTGTATTCCTCCTTGTTTCAATCGTGCCAGTTACCAAGCCTTTAACCCAGCTTGAGCAACCATCATATCTTCAGCTACTGTTCCTCCGCTCACTCCCAAACCACCGACAACAAGACCTGCTGTCATTAATGGATATCCACCGCCAAAAACGATGTATCTGCCGCTCCCAGCAGAGTTAACGCCAAACAAAGGCTGGCCTGGAGTAACTTGCTCAGCCAGTTTATCTGTAGACATTTTGAGCGCAACGGCTGTATAAGCTTTATCGAGTGCAAGGGAAAGACTCGCTAATAATGCGCCATCCATCCGCTCTTGAGCAACTAAATTTCCCCCTTCGTCAACAACAGCAATGACCATGGGAATATGAATTTCACATGCTTTTCGTTCAGCTGCCTCAAGCATTTTTTTTGCCTTCTCAAGCATTGTGTTTCCTTGTTTCTGAAGCTGAACACCCTCTTGATCTAAAATCTCAAGTACGTTTTGAGTAACTAGTGAAACAATTTCCTCTTGTTCAACACACCGAGCCAAAACAAATAATAAATCAGAAAGTCGATTTAAATAAAGACAGACAGGTACTGGTACTGTCTCAGGTTCGGTTCGACTCAGTTTTACCACGGCACGTTCAGCCCGCCGTACAACAGTCCGCGCTAAATCAAGAGCTGCACTTGTTGGACAATTGCCTGGCGTAACAAAGTATTTTTGCGGTATCCGTTTATTTTCCAAAAAATCAATAATGGATTCTAAATGATCCACCTGCTTCTGGGCAATACGAGCAGGTTCTCCTGCTGCCCGCTGCTCAGTAGCTAAATCGGCATTTAATAAAATCAGTTCTTCTTGAATGGGCTGAAGTAATTCTTGAACCCAGCCTCTATTTGAGAGGGATTTCGCTAGCCCCATCATAGTATTGGCTTCATCTACCGTACCATAGGCCTCTACTCTGATATGATCTTTAAAAACCCGCTGTTTACTCAATAAACTCGTTTGCCCTTGATCGCCTGTTTTTGTATAAACTTTCATCATACATTACTCCTCGAGTAAACTGTTATCTAACTCGATATTGTCAATAATTCCAATAATAGCAGCATCAACAGCTGCGGAAGCATTTCCTGTGACATGACGAGCGGAGCTTCCTTCAACAACCAAGACCGACTCCCCTGTACCTGCACCAATGGCATCGACAGCAACAACCGGAGCTCGTCTCCCTTGATTCAGGCCCAACTGAGTCGGCTGAACAATAAGCAATTTGCTACCTGTCAATGTATCATCCTTTGGTGTGGCTACGAGCGTACCAATCACTTTTCCCACCCACATACATATCGCTCCCTGTTTTTTGTGCTACTGCTTGATAATCTCTATACCAAAATCACGGGCAACATCATAAGCCAAAGGCGTCACAAGCGTTGTTAACGAAACCGTAAGGACCTTGTTATGCTGCATAGCGGCATTTTTAACAGTTTTTGCATCAAGAATACTTTTTTTAGTCTTTTCCGTTCTCGGCAGTGGACTCATAAGACCTTCCATCATTTTTTGACTTTCCTCAGCCAAAGACTCCACAGTTACAAGCCGCATGCCATGGGCTTTTAGTTTTTCAAGATTGCCGCGCAACGTCCTAAGTAACCCCACAGAAGCCTTGCCCATATGAGCCTGCACACGTCCCTTGGTCTCCGGATCAGCTGCATCTACAGCCGCTATGACGGGCTTTCCCATCATGAGCGCCTGCATAATCAGCGTAGTCACTTGCGTATCCGCAATAGTAAAGGCTAATTTCGCTGCCGTATTTTGTGTAAGTACGGGAACAAGAACAAGCTGAGCTTGCTGTAAAAGCTGCTTGGGATAACTAGACTGGCTGGTAATGATCTCGTTTCGCTTGCCAAGCTCGGCTTGAATTGCATCCATGCCTATTATTTTTTCAGCCGCAGGAGATAAAACAACCGTAATATCAAAGCCATGGGATTTGAGCTTTTTTAATTCTTCCAACCCTTCGGTACAACCCATGGTCCCCCCTGTAAAAATAGCTAACGCGTGTATAGCAGCCTCATGAGATTGTACACATTCAGCTACATTCCGTTGCTGCAATTGGCGCAAAACTTCACTCGTCACGCGTTTCACCAATTCTTCCTGATCCATATTACACCTCCATATGCTGCGGCAAAATCACTTTATCACCTGTTTTTAAACCAGCAGCATTGGCTTCATCCGTGTCAATATGAAATTCCAACCGACACTTAGGGCCTACACGCACAAAAACATTGTTGAACGAAAGTCCTCTCTCCCCGTCAATGACAATTGTCACGTGATCTCCGTCTGAAACGCCAAAGTATCTCGCATCATCATTGTACATATGAACATGTCTCGCTGCACAAATTACGCCTTCTTGTAACGTAACGGCGCCAGAAGGACCCACAACAACAATTCCTGGCGATCCCTTGATATCACCGGAATCCCGAAAGGGTGGTACGACTCCCAGACCAAAACCGTCTGTACGAGAAATTTCAATTTGTGTCGTTTCTCTTAAGGGGCCGAGCACTCTGACTCCCTGCAAAACTCCTTTGGGGCCCACAAGGATCACCTTTTCGGCGGCCGCAAATTGACCCGCTTGAATGAGCTCCTTTTGCCTCGTTAATTTCTTACCGCAACCAAACAATTTTTCCATATGTTCAGCAGAGAGGTGGATGTGGCGATTTGACACTCCTACAGGGATGGGCTTCACTAATAAATCGGCCTCGTTTACATGCGACAAGGCTGTAACGACTTGCTCAACAATTTTATCCATGATCATTCGTTCCATCATCTCACCTCCAATAACCTTTTAGAACCTTATTCGCCTTGAACGTCTACTTTCGGCAAAATCTTTTCAATATCTGTATGAGGACGTGGAATAACATGAATCGATACGACTTCTCCGACTTTTTCCGCTGCAGCGGCACCACTGTCTGTAGCTGCTTTGACAGCACCGACATCACCGCGAACCATGACAGTGACAAGTCCTGAACCAATTTTTTCATACCCAACGAGTATCACATTTGCTGCCTTAACCATGGCATCAGCAGCTTCAATGGCACCTACTAATCCTCTTGTTTCTACCATACCTAATGCCTCTCCGCGCATTACAATTCCCCCTTATTATTCTGATCGTAGTGAATACAGTTGATCCGTGGCTCACCTTTTTTACGACTGCAAGCAGGATCTAAGCAAAGATTACACGTAGGAACAGCAGTTAATTGGTCCATTTCAGCGCGTTCTATTTCATCACTGTTCTTAATAGAAGGCACTTCACTACTTACTTCTACTGCTGACCTTTCAGTTTCTGCGCTCAATGCAGGCTTTTTTTTATTTAGTCCAACCGTGTCCTTTGTCAGCAAAATACCTTCAAGTTCAGCATGAGGACGCGGAATAACATGAGTCGTCCATACTTTTCCTATTTTGCTTGCAGCGTTCTTTCCTGCCTCTACGGCAGCCTTTACCGCACCCACATCACCAAATAACTTAATAACAACTAAACCACTGCCACGCGTTAATTCATAGCCAACCAGCTCAATATTAGCCGCCTTAATTGCCGCATCAGCGGCTTCGACGGCAGCAACTAAGCCAACGGTTTCTATCAAGCCTAAAGCATTTTTGACCATGCTCTCACACCTTTCCATGGCCTTGTGCAAATTCTTGCAATATTTTAGCAACCATGCTGCTAATTGTGCGGTACAAATCAGCTGAATCCGACGACTGGGTAACGCCAGAGTCCTTTGATGTTTTTTTAAAAGGAATACCTTTTACCAGTCGTGCTGCATTATAGCCATAACAGCGCCATTCCTGTACGCTGCCATAACCATTCAGCACAAAGAGTGGTTGCTCAGGCGGCAATTTCGCGTAATGGATAGACACACTTTGTTCTCCAACACCTAATCCCACGCCAAGCCTGGAATCACAGGCACCTTGAAAGGCCAGCTTTACAGCATCTTGTTCGCTACTTGTCACAATGGCGCAGGGAATCCCTTCTTCTTCCATCCCTGCTGTGATTTCCCGCAGCTTTTGTTCACAACCTACATGAGGAAAGACTTGAATAGCGATACAAGGTTTCATAAAATTTTCTTCTGTTGTCATAACTATCATGCCTCTCCGTCAAAATAGGATAGTACCAGACCTGTCGCTACAGCATTACGAGGTCCTTCTGAACCGCGAATATTACCGCGTCCGCAAACAATGCCATACTCGCCTAGCGCATCTGTCACCATATCGGCCACTTCAAAATCTAACGCCGATCCTCCGACTAAAACAACAAATTCCAT
The DNA here is from genome assembly GCF_018835585.1 of Pelorhabdus rhamnosifermentans. NCBI lineage: Bacteria > Bacillati > Bacillota > Negativicutes > Selenomonadales > Sporomusaceae > Pelorhabdus > Pelorhabdus rhamnosifermentans. The sequence continues at coordinate 88,867 of NZ_JAHGVE010000011.1, read as the reverse complement.
ATGACGAATATTGCCTGTGGGTGCTACACGTGCCAGAGAACGCAAAGCATTTGTAACAAAAACCCGTTTCTTGGCCTCGCGCCGGACATGTCGAATTTTATCAAGCGGATGGTGAGAAGGAATGGGTACCATCCCATCCTCTTTTAAAATGACAACGCGTGAAAAGACCTGCGGTGAAAGATGCTCATTAAAAAACTTCACTGTCCCATCTTCCAACCGAATATGAAATAAGCTTTCCACTTTAGCTAAAGGATATTTTTTAATATCTTCCGCTAAATCGAAATCATTCAGTCCTAATTCCGAATTGATCAGCATGGTTACCATATCGCCTGCACCAGCCAAATGAATGGCATCGACTTGCTCACTCTTGCTAATTACCGCCGCATCTGTCGAGCCACCGCCCATATCAAGAATAGCTAAAGGTTTATCCGTTCCTGGTGTTGTAAGGGCACCGCGAATAGCCATGTTGGCTTCTACTCCGGCAATAATAACCTTAACGCCCAACTGATTCGTCAATTCATTGGCAATTTGTTGCATGGGAAGACGTGTCGTTTTCACCATCGCCGCCAAGGCGACAGCATTTTCCAGAGCAAATTCTCCCGCTAAACCACCTTGTACTTTTTGGGGCACAAAGGTATCAACAGCTAAAATATCCTGTATTTTCATTTCACCTAGTGGCTGAGCCGTCAAGTCACTCATAACCTGACGCACCCTTTCCAGCATGCCGTTAACATTTGTTCCTGCTTCTCCCTGAATATCCAGGACAGGCTGTACGCGTTCCACTGTCTCCATAATTTTAGGAGCACCTGATTCAATATCAAGATCACTCTTCCCTTTTTCCCCGATAATCGTAATGAATCCGGCAGGAATGGTACGGGCCTTCACATCCCCCTGCGGAGTCCGTACAACAACAGCTGAACGATTGCCAATAAGCGCCCGAGCAATGGGTACAACAAGCTTCGTATCCTCAGCGGACAAATTAAACACCGTAGCAATACCATAGGGATTGGATAGGGTTTGAATCGTTTGCCCTGCCGCAGCGACTTCTACTGCAGCCAACATGTCAAAAGGAACCTTCTCAATAAGCGTGACTTCATCAATAATCGGTAACACCTTTTGCAGTCGATTGGCAATCAATACTGCATCATCTTGCCGTACAATAATGCCTTGAACATCGACGCCGCGTGTCAAAACCGCATTAATCTTTCGTGCTGCCTCTTCAAAGTCGACATCTTGCGGAACAATACAAATAACCTGATCCCCTGCTGCAACATGATCAAGCTGACTATAGGCTACAGTAAGACCAACACCTAAGCCTACGCCACCAGGTGTAGAAGGATTATGTCCAATCATGGTTGATTCAGTAATAATCGTTTCCGTAATGGTCTCCATTGCCAAATCACCAATTACAGGTGTTGCCTCATTGATCCTAATTTCCTTCAAATCAGCTATCAGGAGCCCGGATTTTTGCAATGCATCTTTAAGGGCAATGACAATGCCCGGAACATTGGCTACCGTTCCTTTGATACCCGTTGTTTTTACAATACTGCTAGCAAGAAATTGCGTCGGTTTTCCGTCCTCAATTTTTGCTAAACAAATTTCAGTTGTCGAATTGCCAACATCCACACCTGCAATGATCGTCATGACAACCCCACCTTACTGTACGCGCAGACGATTTCGGCGTTCATACACATCCGCCGCTTCACGGATCAGATCTGCGTTAATTTTGGCATGGTACTGCTGTTCTAATTCATCTGCAATCGCAAGCAACTCTTGCTTAGTTGAACGATTCGGACGAAGAGCATTATAAATTTCCAGGATACGCTTATCTGGAACAATTGTCAGTTCAGCAGCCCGCCGCAAATTATCACCAAACTGTTTACGATTGACACTATCAGCAATTTCAGCCTGCATTCTTAACGTCTCGGGAGCAATACTGACGTCCTTTGCCGTCACCTCGCCATTTAATACTTTTTCAATGGTAATATCCGATAATTTCTTACCTGTCGGCGTTTTTAAAAGTTCTGGGCGCTTCGTTGACAAGGGATAATCTTTGTCAGCATTCAGGCCCTGAGCCTTTCCTGCCGCGCTTTGAGATGTCTGATTTCCCGACGTGTCTTTTCCTTGATACATGGATTTTAAAACCTCACGAACAATATCTTCCACCATCTTTTCTGTGGCCATTTATCTTCACCTCCAACGACTTAAAATTGCACTTCAATCTCGATTGGCTTCGCGCCTGGCACAACATGTTCCGTTTCCTTAATATGCAAGATAGCTGCTTTAGCCTGATATTTCGGCCGTGCCATTTGATCATTTCGGGTAGGAACCGGTGTAGGAGACTCTCCCTTGGCATATTTGGCTGCATTACGTCCAATCGCCCGATAGGCAGCTAAATCTAATAACGGTGACTGAGGAAAGAGTTCCAAATTACTTAAAGGCGGCAAGTCTTTCTGGTGAATAACCGTCGTGCCGCGTGATTGAATTCCAATGGCAATCCCCGACCCGCTGAACTTCGTTGCATCATGGGCAGCAAAACCAACATCAGAAGTACGCAATATACGAACAACCCGGGCATGAAGACCTTCTTCCTCAATACCTGCAATCATTTCCCGCAGTACATCACTATGAGGAACATTCACAATGGTTTTATTCTGGAACTTACCAAAAGCCGGTGCCAAGGCAATAACTACTTCATCGGCCCGACTGGCCGCAGTAGCAACGCCTTTTTCAACAAGTTTCATCGGATGACCCGTTGTGACGGGTTTCGCAGCCTGTGGTATCTCACTTTCCATGCCTTGCAGGACTTGCACTACAATTTCACGAATCATTTGCTCGTTCATTTGCATTTTCCATGCACCTCTTTTCCTTACTCAAACATCAAAATCAGACGGATTAATGGCCTGACTGATATTTTTAATTTCATCCCAACGTTCGTCACTCATCCGATACCCTGTGCCAGGTCCCATATAATCATTACGATTATTGACGGCACTAATGACATTAAAGTCTTTATCAAGAATAGCTGCGGCATGAAGATAATCGCCGGAAATACGTTGTTTCAACAGATTCAGTACATTGGTAGCCAAATCATCAAACCCGGCCTTTGACAAGGCTTTAATAATATCCAAACCCGTAATGCCGCGACTCATTAATTCCTGTGCCGCTTTTAAATCTTCTACAACATTCCGCTGCGGCATATCCTTACTGCCATGGGCATAAGTAGCTGCTTCCACTTCTTCATCCGTAATAGCCGGGAAGCCCAATTCTTTAAAAACAGCTTGCAAGGCTCGCGCTGCTTTGTTTCGAACAGCAATGGCTTCTTCTTCCAAAATCGGCCGCAATCCACCATCTACTTTAAGATCACGTTGAATAATGTTCCAATCATCATAGTCATCTACATCCCAATTGGAACCAGCAAACATATTATCATAGTTAGGAATCCCGCCATAGCCTGAACAAATAAAGTCCGTTCCAGGTAACATTTGCATCAATGTCCGTGCTGTGCGCCGAATATCGGAATGAGTAAAGGTCTGGTCATTACTTGAGGCTACTTCCAAATCCATCATAGAAGTACAAAGATTCTCAGCAAGTACGGCTCGAATTCCTGATGGAACAGCGGCAGGCACACCAATACAGCTAACAGAACCATTCTGAAGTCCCTGTGCCCCAGCACCCTTGGTAATCATGATGCAGCGAACTTCGAGATAGAGCATCGATTTGCCTTCGGCATACCCCATTTGCACCTCGGAACCAGTTCCAGAAGTAAAGCGCATTTTAAGACCTCGTGACGCATAAGCCGAAGCCAAAAAAGCCTTAGACCATGGCGTATCATCACCATCAACAAAAACATTTTCCGTACCATAGACAGAGATCGTCTCAGCATAAGCAGTAATACCGCGCATACCCAATTCCAGTTCCGTCGCTTCTTCTAAGGAACATTGAATAAGCGTACCACCTCGTCCGGTCTGACCGCCAATTAAAAGCGACAAGGCATTAAATGGCGCATAACGAACGACCGCAACGGTTGTTTCCATTTCATCGAAACCACGTAGTGCAGCTTCAGCACCATCTGCTGCAATTAAGACAGGATTATCGTTGATATTCGTAATATGACACTGATTAGAAGGAATCTTACGCGCCCGCATCTTTTGTAACGCCATCATCATTTCAACGACATTCATTTTATTGAATACAGCAACAATCTTGGCTGCTGTCAGTCCACGAACTACCTTGACAATTTCATCGCGTGAAACATTGACATCCACAAGCATTTTGGCAATAGCCAAATCATCCATCGCCATGGCTTGTTCAGTAATAGACACATCAATTGCGTAATCGGCAATAAATTGGTCAATAAAGTCAAATTTTTCGCGGGGAATCCCATCCATTTCGGCAATCTTACCATTGACCACTTTGATGCTCGGTTTCGGATCATTCGGGCTCCCCATCGCCATAAGGCCTACTTCCGGCCATTCCACTACAAAACCATCCTGATTAACAGGACGCGCTGCCAAAGCTTCAAAACGTTTCGATTTTTTCATGTTGTCTCCCCTCCTTGCTACTTAAATATAAGGTGTTGTTGTCGACGGAGCAGGCCCGCCTAGTGCTTCCAGTAGTTTTTTCCCTGTATCTTTCGCAGCAAGTACGGCTTGACGCACGGCACCGGAATCACCTGTAACCATAATAATAACTTCGTTAGAATAACTTGTTCCGCCACCAGGGCTCGCATAGCCAACTAATTCGACATTAGCTGTCTTCACTGCCACATCCGCCATGAGTACGCCAATAGCTGCTGGAGCACCAACAACTAAACCAAATGCCTTGCCAATCGGACCATTAAAAGCTTTATTCACTGCATAACTGGCACGAGCGGTATATTGCAGTTCAATATGACCGGCATCATTACCATAAACATCGCCCATCGTCCGATCTAGTTCTTTTAGTGCCACTTCAATAGCTCTCCGGGCATCTGATACTTCTTCAGCACCAAACAAGATCAAGCAACCATGTCCGGCGCCGCCTTTCGTATCACGGGCTAATTCAATCGTAATAATTTCTGTATTCGTAGCCTTGACGGCCTCGTCAGCAGCCAGAATATGAGGGCCGGCACCAGTACGGCCACCTAATATGCCGATCGAACGGAATTTTGGATCAATTTTCATGATGTCATGCAGCATAGGATCCACATTGGCAATAACTAGACCAATCGTATCGCCAATAGCAGTTCCCACAAATTCAGTTAGTCCAGGATTCGCAAAACTTGCTCCTGACGTTATCGCTTGCTCTTGTTCCACCTTGGCAGGTTCCTGACTTTCCATCCGTTTCTTAATTTCATCCATCACTTTGTCAATTAATTGTTCTTGCATTTATCCTGTCACCTCCATATTAATGCCTACTTTACCTTGGGAAGAATTTTTTCTACATCCGTATGCGGACGTGGAATCACATGAACAGATACAATTTCACCCACCCTTTGGGCGGCGGCAGCACCCGCTTCTGTGGCTGCTTTAATTGCGCCAACATCACCGCGTACCATGACTGTCACCAAACCTGAGCCAATTTTCTCATAGCCAATTAAAATGACATTTGCTGCCTTAACCATGGCATCAGCTGCTTCAATGGCCCCCACTAACCCACGCGTTTCAACCATTCCTAGCGCTTCACTCATTATGTACACCTCCTTTCATCAAGTAATCCATGAATACATCAATACCTTCCCTTGTATGGGCTGAAACAAAAAAAATCGGATCTTTGACCCCCACTTGAAATAACCGATTGCGAGCCTTCTCCCTTTCTGCGCCAAGTGCATCAATTTTTGTTACTACTCCAACAACCTTTCGCGTAAATATCCCAGCAAAACCAGGCGGAAGAGTAGTTTTTAAATCTGTTGCATCTTGCACAATAACGACAATCGAAGATTCCACAGCAGTAATCAGTAGTGCCGAATAAAATCGTGGAATTTGCGCATATTCACCTGGCGTATCAATGGCACCATCTGTGAAAATAATACTTTGTGTTTTCTGTACCTTTTGGCAATCATTCTGTAATACATGAATCAGCGACGTTTTCCCGGCCCCTACGGCACCAACAAACATAACCTTCTCCATATCAGGATTTCGTCAACTTTGGACCTGTAAACCCCAAGCCATCACGAAGAACATGAATAATCTGACTGAGGGCTGCCTCAACAGCAGCTACATTCCCTGTAATAACGAGGGAACCTGTAAAACGATCCATAAAACCAATTTGAACATCGGCCGTTTTCGTCGCAATATCTGCCGCAATAATGGCTGCCTCACAGGGTGTAATCGTTAGAATGCCAATGGCTGAACTTGTCACAAGTCCAAGTTTTTCACACAAATCCCGTTTTGGATTGGCAATAAGATGGGCTAGCGTCAACTGTTTACCTGGTACATATTCTTGAACGACGCGTGGTTTTTCTGTTGCCATGATCTTTCCTCGCAATCTTCAAAATAGTTTTACAAAAGTATATTTACTCTTTTCATCTCTTCTACCTTGCTTAAATATTGCTGAGGCATCAAAGATATTTGCTGCTATTTTGACGATCTATTCATCCACGAATAATAAAAAAACAAGCTAACAGGATTTTTTTGTTCATCTATGTAATTTTTTTTACAAATAAAAATGACCAGACAAAGATTGTAGTGTTACAATCTCCGTTTGGTCATTTTTATAATAGATAACATCCTATCAATGAGATAATCTCGCTTTTACTTAGGCTTATTTATTCCCTGTCGATACTGATTGGGTGTCAACCCTGTTGTCTGGCGAAAAACGCGGCTAAAATAACTAGCATCTTGATAGCCCACTTCCGAAGCAATGCGTACTGCTGTAAAATCAGGATTCTGCAACAACTTTTTTGCTTTATCCATACGTACTTGTGTAAGAAAATCAACAAAATTATAGCCTTTTTCCTGTTTAAATAAACGACTAAAATAAAAGGGACTTAAATGGACAGTCTGAGCCACGTCTTCCAAAGAAATATTCTTATGACAATGATGAACAATATAATCACAAGCTTGATTAATCACCCTAAGATTCGTACTCACACGATTATCCAACATATTATCCATAAAATGATCGAGCGCCTCAAATAACCAATGTTCCACTTGCCCTTTCGTGTTACAAGCAGTCAATTGATCAATACAAGTAAAATTAAGCAACGTAAGCTGATCTAAATTTGCGCCTCCCTCTACAGCGGAGCGGGATAATACAATGAGAAGTTCCAATACGCAAGCCTTTACTGTCTCAATACTAGCCTTACTAGCAAAAATACCATTGAGCAATTCATGGAGGGTCTCCTTCGCTTGTTCTCGGTCACCGCACCGCACCTTATCAAGAACAGCCCTCTCATACCGGAAGGGATAATTAAAGGGACTGGCATTAACATAAGGCACATCCTTAATATGAATAATTTGACCGTCTCCAAGATAAAACCTTTGCCGTTCGGCACGCCGAGCTTCCAAATAAGACTTATGAAGCTCGCGTGGGTCCTCATAATAATTGCCAATGCCAATGGTAACGCCAATATTCATCTCAAGCCGAATACTTTCTTTAATGGTAACAGCTATCTCCTGAACGGAATTTTCAATTTCTTCGGACCTATCTTCGTTGGCGAACCCTAGCAAAACAATGACATTATCACTGCCAAAAGGTGTAACTAACGCATTCTTGCCAGTAACTTGACAAATATGCTGATAAACTTTTTGTTTCATTAATTGCTTTTCAAGCTCCGTGTCCTGACAAGTAAGTTGCTTAAAATTGTCAATATCCACGATAAGAGCTACACCAGGATCAAAAGTAAGACCTAAAAAACGCGAACGTTGCTGTAAGTGATCAAGCTCTGTAATAGAACCAGAAATCAGATCATAGACAAAAGACATTTGGATAAAAGGGAGAGCCGATTCTACACTTTTGCGCAATTCCTCTTCTTCAGCTTGTTTGACTCGAATTCCAGCAATTCTTTTTTCGATTACCGCCATGGCGCTCACAATACCAGCGGGTCTAACAGGCTTTAACAGATACTCCACAGCGCCAATCGTAAGGGCCTCCCTGGCATAAGTAAACTCATCAAAAGCCGTAAGCATAACAATATGCGAATCAGGCAAAACCGTTCGAATGCGCTTGGCAGCTTCTAAACCATTCATTCCAGGCATACGAATATCCATTAACACAATATCCGGCTTTTCATCAATTACCATATGAACCGTGCTGATTCCATCACCCGCTTCACCGATAATTTGAATGTTAGGACAATTTTTTTCAATAATTAGCCGTAATGCCTGTCTTTCTAGTTGTTCATCATCTGCTATAAATAGTGTAACCATAACGTTTCTCCCAAAATATCCGCCTAATCCGAACAGTAGGGAAGCCGAATCGCAATACGAGTGCCTTCTCCTAACTTACTGTCCAGTGTAAGACCATAATCATTACCAAAATAATGTTGAATACGTTTATGAACATTGATAACACCAAGACCTGTTGTTTGACCATGCGTTTTCGTACGTTTTTCAGATTGAAAAATGGCATGAATCATATCTTCCGACATCCCCACTCCTGAATCGATTACATAAAGCATCATAGAATTACCGACAATCTCGCCGGTAATTTCAACTGTCCCTCCATCTAACTTAGCTTCCAATCCATGAATAATGGCATTTTCAATAAGCGGTTGAAGAGTAAGAGCTGGAATCTCTGCCTTCATCAGCTGTGAATCTACATGGATAACTGTTTGAATCCGTTCACCAAAACGCATTTTTTGAATCGTCAAATAGTCTGTAATGGACTTTAATTCTTGTTCTAAAGGACGCAGTACATCGATGTCCCGCAAATTATTGCGGAGTAAATCAGCTAAAGCAAATACCACTTCTTGCGTCCGTCCTGCACCTTCCAATAAAGCTAACCGTGCAATGGTGTTGAGTGTATTAAATAAAAAATGCGGATTGATTTGTGACTGCAAAGCTTTTAACTCTGTTGCGCGCAATAGGGCCTCTAAGTTCGCCTTCGATTGCAATTCATCCACTAACTGCTTACCGACAATATTGGCAACACCTATTTCAACAATATAATTAGACATAATATAAATAAGATCGGCAGCCGCCTTTATCCGGTTTTCCGGCACAATCGGTACAATATCATAAAATTTTGATAATAGCTGTCTGTCAAGCTCTAAATTTTCCGTACGACGAAACATTTCCGCTTTGGCATCAGCATTCTTGTTATCCAAAACCACTTGGCCAGCAAGAAATGCCCCAATATACTCATTTTGCACAATAATAGGAGCTGCCAAATCCGTTAATCCGCTATGGCAGAGATAAACACAAGGCTTTTGATTTTGCCTGCCGCCCCAGTCGTCACAATTAACACAGCGGGCCAATCCCTGTGGTTCAGATCGTATATAAGAACAAAAACAGGTAAAATTACTCGGACGTGTAACTGGATTGCCCTCGCGATCCACAATGACTGCGCCAAAACCCGTTGCTTCGGAAAATTTATCCTGTATCTCCTGCAAGACCTGAGTGTTGACAATTTCACCTAAAACAAATGGATGACTTGTTTGCATTCGTCGCCCTCCCTTGAAAAAGCAATACAGAAAAGTCTTACTATTTCTTATAGAGATATTAGCTAGAATGCAATTTTTTCCCTGCTAATAGCAATATTCTACCAAACGGTAGCAATTTTTTTACATGGCCACATCTTGTGCAGGCAAGGGCTCACTATAAACAAAATCAGAATATCTTGCCATGTTATGCAAAGTATATAACATAGTTTTTAAAATCGAAACCATAAGCACGGCCCCTGTCCCTTCGCCTAGTGCCAAATTGGCATGCAAGACAACATCTTCCGCTAATATATTGCCAAGCATTAAACAATAGGCCATACCTGGTTCTCTTGAAATATGGGAAGGGATAGCATAACCATCAAGCTCATGATTAAGGCGAAACGCGCAGGTATAAGCAACAGCTGCAATAAAGCCATCTATTACAAATGGAATATGTAATTTTGCACATTCCAGCATACCAGAACACATGGCAACAATGTCAAATCCACCGACACAACGTAAAATATCTTGTACTGTGTGCAATTTTTCTTTATGAAGTTCCACCCCCTTGGCAACAACAAGGCGTTTGCGTTTTAAAATCTCATTATTATTTAAGCCCGCTCCATAACCCACAATAAATTCCGGCGGCATCCCGGTGAGAGCATGAAGCACGGCAGAAGATGTTGTTGTATTACCAATCCCCATTTCACCAAAAGAAAGCAAATTCGACTTTTTTTCTAAAACAGCATGACGCACTCGTTCCTGACCGATCTCCCAAGCTCGTTGAAACTCCGTCTCTGTCATGGCCTCTTCTTTCATAAAATTTTTAGTGCCTAAGGCTACCTTCCGATCCAGACCTGACTTTCGGTCGGTATGAATCCCCACATCCACTACTTCATAGGGAATCTGGTTAGCCTGGCAAAAGCAACTAATCGTCGCCCGACCCTCGGCCATATTCTTTGCTTGTAAATAAGTAATTTCCGCTGTAGTATTGCCTACGCCTTCTTCTACAACACCATTATCTGCAGCAAAAATAATATGAAAGGGCCGAATTTCCAAATCAATTTTTCCCCAGGCTAACAGCACTTTTTTTATCTGTTTTTCCAAAGTTCCTAAGCTACTGGGCGGCTTTGCCGCCCCATCAATAAAATCATTGACTGTTTTTTCGAAATCCATCTGAATTCCTCCTCAATGTGTTTTAGGAAGCAATAAAAAAATACCAAACCAAAAAGGCTAGGTATTTTTAAGACCCTCTCCTTCTGGCACTACTCCTTACGCGGGAGTACATGGCAGCTGTACAGGCAGGTCTCCTGGCTTACGGATCATCAAACCTTCTTAGCCTTCCCGTTCTCCCGGTGGCATAAAAAGAAGTTTCTCCCCGATTACAGTGGCGCGACCGCGTCGTTTCAAGATATAATATCTTGTCCGACTTCCCTATTCTCCTCTCAAGTCGAGAGGCACCCATACAGTGGCACTTTATTCAATTCAATTATCACACTTTTTCTACATACGTAACCATTCTCCTACCTGTTTTAGCTAGCTTAGCAAAATATTAAAGAACATAGTAAAAAAAATCCCATACTCCTCATATCATGAACAAGTAAATACGAACAAAACAGCAAGCTCTGTTAGTTCATTGACAGCACCATAAATGTCCCCTGTTAATCCTTCCAGCCGCTTATTCACATATTCGGCAAAAATATACGCAAAAATAAGACCAAATAGACTACTAAGAAGAGCTAATCTGCCTAATAAAGCGAGTATGACTCCAGCACATAATCCAGCAATATACAAGGTTCTGCGATCAGCATGATAAGAAAAGCTCTTGCCCAACCCTTCACGCCGTGCATAGGGAAACAAGGTAACAGCCATAACAATTGCCAACCGCCCGACAATGGGCATAACTAAAAAAGCCAAGGCTAATAAAGAAGAATCCATATCCAAGATAAAGGAATATTTCATAAGCGCGAACAAACAAAAAGCAATAACACCGAAAGAACCAACACGGCTATCTTTCATAATCTCCAGTATCCGTTCGCGGGAACGTCCAGAAAAAATTCCATCCATCGTATCCATAAAGCCATCGCAATGCAAAGCGCCTGTTAACAGTATTTCAATCAAAATCAGGCTGCATGCCATAACATGTGAAGGAATTTTGCCACTCCCAAGCAACTGTAATCCATAGATTATTCCTGATAATAGCAGCCCAATGAGACAGCCAATAATAGGAAAAAATTTAACACTACGGCGAAAACTATCTTGAGAACAATCGACTTGCGTAACGAGACGAATACGTGTTAAAAACTGCAACCCTGTAATAAAATCGTTGAACAACTGCTGGAACAATTGCTTTCGCCTCCTTGACAGACTCTCATTACTAGATAGATTCATGAAAGAAACCAAACACTCCTGCTTGTTATTTTAAACAAGCAAGTTTTTACCACACACAGCCAAAATAGTCATAGGTCTTACAAAAAAATCTTGCATTAATTGCGTTTCGTAACCACCATTAATACTAAGGGTTGTACCTGTAATATGACTAGAACGCGCTTACAGAAGAAAAAAAACGCGACTTGCCTGTCATCAGACAAATAACGTTTTTCCTCTTTTATTTTATTTATTTTTTAATTGTAATTTCTTAAATTTTCACCAAGTGAACTTTCAACACACCTTCTACACCGCTGATAAATTGCAGAACATCAACTGACACATCAGAATCAATTGCCAAAACCATCATGGCCCGTTTTTCCTGATCATTAATCCCCAGCTGCATCGTCGCAATGTTTACCTTACTCACACCAAGGATCGTACCAATTTGACCCACAATGCCTGGCTTATCAATATTTTCAGCCACAAGCATATAAGGACGGGGCGTTAAATCGAAAGTAAAACCATTGATCTCTACAATTCTCATTTCACCCTTGCCAAAGATGGTACCGCTAATAGTAAAGGTTTTATTCTTCGAAATAACCTTCATTTGAATCAATGTCAAATAACTTTCAACAGTAGATTTTTTACTTTCCGTTACAGTAACGCCCCGATTTTTCGCAATAAGGCTGGCATTTACATAATTCACCTTTTCTTGCAAAACTGGCTCAAAAAGCCCCTTTAAGATAGCCAAACTAATCACGGATGTATCAATGGTAGCCACATCACCGCTATAGACAATCTCCACTTTTTCCACAGCATCTTTTTCTAATTGATAGTACATCTTACCGAGTGTCTCGCCTAATTTCAAATAAGCTGAAAAAGATTCAAATTCCTGTTTAGGAATCGTCGGCAAATTCACAGCATTGGGGACAATTTCGCCTCGGAGTGCACTGATAACCTCTTGAGCCACAGTAAGACCAACATTATCTTGCGCTTCTACTGTATCGGCACCAGCGTGGGGCGTAAACACGACATTGGGAAAATCAATAAGCGGCGTATTCGGATGAGGCTCACTGACCAAAACGTCAATTGCTGCACTGGCAACAATTTTTTTATTCAACGCATCATTCAAGGCTTCTTCATCAATAATACCGCCTCTCGCGCAATTGATGACTCTTACACCTTTCTTCGCTACTTTAAACTGTTCTTTGCCAATGATACCAATCGTTTCTTTCGTTTTCGGCGTATGAACCGTAATGAAATCGGCTTCCTTCACTAAATCTTCAAGTTTTTCTTTTTTCTCTACACCGAATTTTTTAAACCTGGCATCATTAATATAGGGATCATAGGCAATAACCTGCATGTCAAAAGATTTTAAACGCGTGGCAACAAGTGATCCAATCCGTCCAAAACCCACAATTCCCACTGTCTTGCCCTGTAGTTCCACACCTTTCAAATTAGCACGATCATAGCTGCCTGAACGAACACGCTCATTGCCACCCGGTATATTACGGCAAGAAGCAAGTAATAATCCAATCGTCAGTTCTGCTGCTGAAACAACATTAGACTCCGGTGTATTCACAACAATAATACCCCGTTTGGTTGCCCCTTCCATTTCAATGTTATCTACTCCATTACCCGCTCGTCCAACAACTTTTAGATTTGTAGCATGCTGGTAAAGTTCTTCATTCACCTTGGTGACACTCCGTACAATCAGGCCATCGTACTTTCCAATAACATCAAGCAACTCTTGTCGCGTAAGTTTTGGCAAAACGTCTACAGTCGCTCCTTCTTGAATGAGCTTCTCAATTCCCTTATCAGCTATCTTTTCGGAAATCAAAATCTTCATGATATTCCCCTCCACAGGCTTATTTAAATTGTTTTTTGCCAGTAAAATAAAGAACTCCCATCCTTGACGATATGTCAAGGACGGGAGTAATTCTCACGTGGTGCCACCTTTTTCATCATAAAAATTTCTATGACCTCATAGATAATAACGGCATCAAACCGGTATAGGTTATGTCCCTACCTGCTACGAAGTGGATTCAACAGGCTGAAGTACCAATTTTCACCGACCATTGGCTCACTGCAACTTTGCACTGTTTACTATTCTTCATCATTACATTTATCTAATTATTATTTTTTTTAGTTCGTAATTTGTAATATACTACTGTTTTATGTCTTTGTCAATGAGATTTTTGTGTTCGAAATAACATTCCTTTATTCGTACAATACTTTTCGCAATCTGCTAACATCGATGATTTTTCTAAATCGCTTTATGCGCTAAACAAAGAGATTTTTTATCCTTGCCTTTCTGACAAATCAGCGATACATCCGGCTTGACAGCCAGCCAAGCACCAACACCAATAATAGCCAAGGCTGATGTAGCTAAAATAGCAAATTGCCAACCATAAGTAGTAGCAATCCACGCCGTTAAAAGCGGTGCTGTAGCACCACCGAGATTTCCCCAAAAATTCATCCAGCCTGAAACAGAGCCAGAAAATTCTCCGCCAATATCCATACAGGCTGCCCAAGATGCATTAAAAGTAAAACCAAGGGCGCCAAGAGAAAGGGTAAGCCAAAAAATATTCCACCAGGAATCTTGGGCCACTGCCCCCAAATAAAGAGCACCACAACAAATTGTGAGCCCCATAGTTCCAAATACAGTGCGCGCTTTCGTTTTAGAGAGACCGGAGCTAACGAGTTTATCACTCATAAATCCAGTAGAAAAGGTGATAATCGACAAAGCAAGCCAAGGCAAGGAAGCTGCAAACCCCATACTTGTCAATGAAAAATTTCGCGCTTCCATGAGATATAAAGGAAGCCAGGCTAAGAATACATACATAATGTAATCAGTAACAAAAAACTGAATACCAATGGCCCAAAATTGCGAGGATGTAATAAAATTTCGCCAGGGAGCCATTGATTTTATTTGAGTAAGCTGTAAATTGGCTTCAATATAATCGGCCTCTTTCTCTGTAACAAATTGATTGTCCCGCGGGGATTCCGTAACAAAATAATACCAAGCTATAGCAAGTCCTATGCCAATGATTCCAAATAAAATGAACACGGAGCGCCATCCAAAAGCCAGCATCAAGGCAACTGTAACAGCCGGTCCCACAACAGGCCCCACAAACATGCCGCCTAAAAAGCACGCCGAGCCACGTGCTTTCTCGTTGGCTGTAAACCAACGATAAATAAACTGGCCAAAACAAGGTGCAAGCGGACCTTCTCCGATACCAAATAAAGCTCGAATAACTGCAAACATGGTAAAACTATTACACATAGCTGTAAGTGATGTAAAAATAGACCAGAATCCAACTGCCACAGTGACGACACGCCGATAACCAAACAATTCTGCCATAATGCCCCCAGGAATCTGCATGACAGCATAGCCAACAAAAAAAGCTGTTTGTAACGCTCCCATATGCATTTTGTTAAAGCCAAATTCTTGCATAATAGCGGGCGTAGCTACAGACAAATTGACACGGTCCATATAGGAAATAAAACTAATAGCAAACATAATAGCTGCCAAAACCCAGCGAAAATTAGATGACTTTCTATTCATCAAAAAACCTCCAAAAAATTAATATGATTCATTCTACCCATCTCCTGTTCATCAACTAAGACATAGAAAACCCCTCCTCACACAGATAAGAACATCGTTACCAAAGGTTGGTCTGATCTGCTGGCAAGGAGGGGATCTTTTGAAACTCAAAAAACCTCTTGCCTCAATATTAAGAGGCAAGAGGTTACTCTCGCGATACCACTCTTATTATACCTATACATGATAGATATATCTCATCAGGTCTAACAACCCTAGCAATATAACGGTTGCGCTCATAAAGAGCCGATGCCGGCGTAGCCTACTTATCCTTCAGCCTTGCAGTTCAGGAGTGACGATTGTATTGTTCTGCTACCGATTCGCACCAACCACCGGCTCTCTGAAACATACTTCATACAATTATTTCCATCATAACTTTTATTGTTACACTATGCTGTTATTTTATTAAAAACTTATAAATAAATTGTAACTTTAGTGTTCATTATACAGAGTGTTTTCTTACTCGTCAAGAAACCATTTTTATCTTCAATTGAAGCTTATACATTTCCTGCAAGCAAAAACCAATACCGCAGCAACCTCCATGCGAATGCTACTGATCCTAATGACCACCACATACATGTTTTTGCCCATCTAGCAATTTGGTAAACAAAAAACTGTCCTTCAAGAAGAAGAACAGCTAAACAATAATCTAATATTTTATTTACAGCCAATTAGCTTGGATACTAACGATGTACAGCAATATGATGAATGAAGATCCTAACAGCACTAAAATACAAATTATTTTTTAGTAATCAACGGAATAAAACAAGCCACAGAAAGTATGACAAAAGAAATTTCTATTAAAGTACCATTATTCTGTATCCCCCCGAAATAGGTAAAAGGAAAAGCAACACAGAAGCAAAAAAAAGCTGCATTCATTAACTGTGGACGATACTTCTTTCTCCAAGATGTAGACTCTGTTGGATTCTTAGTATGATTGGGGTTCGTTACTACACTTGTACTCATCAAATTCCCCCCTTAACTTACAATAAAATCTAAAACAGAAAATGTGAATAGGCCCAGGCACTGATACCTACTAAAAAAGTAATGCCAAGACAATAAGGTAACGTTAGTTTCATTACTTCTCCTTCGCGCCCTACAAGGCCAACCGTCGTCGTACCCAAGAGAACCGTGTTTGGAGCAACAGAACAGCCAACCGATCCTCCTACAGACTGAGCGGCAGCCATAATGACGGTACTGTCTCCCAACGCGTTGGCTGTTTCAACTTGTAACCCACCAAACATGATGTTTGAGTTCGTATTACTGCCAGTAAGAAATGCGCCTAATACACCAATAAAAGGCGAGACTATAGGAAATAAACTTCCTGTGGCATGTGCCATCCCCTGCGCTAGCAAACTAGTCATACCCGTATCGTTCATTACCAATGCCATCATAACCATCGTAGCAATACCGAGACTTGTTGGAACACATTGTTTAAATGTTGCCTGAAAGGCTTCCCTGGCTACTCCTACTCTCCATTTGCCAGTTGACTTAAATATCACATAACCCAATAGTGCTGCCATAAGCAAAAAAGGTGCCGGATGGGAAAAAGCATTAATTTTAGAATACATTTTTTCCGCTTTAACGGCGAAACCCGCGGCCGTTTGCACTGCCGGATAATTAAGCCCCCAGGAATAGGATGAAAAGACAGCCGACTTAATCTGCGATAAAACAGAAAGAAAAATCAAAATGTAATACGGGGCAAAAGCCAAGTGAAATCCCATGGGCCTTTCTTGTGACTCTGTAGCAACTTCATGAACCGCATTCGTTCGGTAAAATGAGGTATGTGACATGATTGCAAGAGAACAACAGCCCATAACAGCTGGAATAAGCGTTGCCAATTGAGCTGCGCCTAATACATTCATGAGCCAGCATGTAAAACTAATCACAATGCTCGTCACAAGTACAGCTGGAATGCTTCGTTTTACAGCCGCCATTTTGCCGTAAATAAAGGCGACGGCAAATCCAGTTGTAATAACAGGAACGATAAATAAGATGGCCATCCACGGCCCAATCACGTCGCCTGGTATCTTCGTAACCAGTTGAATCGTATAATAAGAAGAACCCATAGATCCAAAACTAATGGACCAGCAATATCCGACAAGACAGGTTGCCGTTGCAACGACAGGTGAAAATCCCATGACAACCATAATAGGCGCAACAACCGCAATAGGTACGCCAAAACCAGCAATACCTTGCATGAAAGATGCAAAACACCAAGCCATGATCAAACATTGCAACAACCGATCTTCTGTTATTTTGGTCATTGTATCGCCAATTACTTTAATTGCGCCGATTCGATTTACAATATTATACAGAAATACAGCACACCAAATAATAAGCAATACATAAAGTGATAAACTCAACCCTTTACTATTTGCCAATGTTAGTAAACGACCGTCTGCTCCGAAAAAAAATATTCCAATGATAATCGCCGTGAACCAAGAAATAGCACCTGATTTTGGTGCTCCCCATTTGAAGAAAAGAATAGTACAAAGTAATACTAGGATAGGTAGGAAAGCTAATATCCAGTTCGTAGCGACTAAGGCAACTCCCTTATCCATACAAAACAAGACTCCTTCCATAAACCTGCTTAATCAAAGTTCAAGGAGATGAGAAAGTCCTTGGTCCCTTTTTATCACAGAAACCAAGGACTTTCCGAACGAACGGACAATTATTTAACGGATGGTAAAACCGCTTCCACTCCCAAGTGTTGGGCGCGCTCATTGACCCACGCCTGGAGTCTGGCAACATGTTCCGGTTTTAAGTGACTGAATCTGCCCTGCGTTTGAACAAATTCATCAACGGGTTTGAGCTTTTTCGGTGTAATGTTAAAGGTTTTTACGCCATTTTCGATTTCATACATATGCCACATGCCTGTTTCTACCGCAAGTTTCCCCAGTTCAACAGTCCGATCCGACGGGAACATCCAGCCTTTCGGGCAAGGACATTGAACATGCAGGAATGCGGGCCCTTCATATGCCAATGCCTTGCGCACTTTATTCATCAAATCAATGGGATAAGCCACAGAGGCAGTAGCACCATATTTCACCGCTGGATGACCGCCGCCACAGAACAATGCCATCGGATCTTTCGGAAAGAATTTTTTTCCTTCCGGAATAACCGGTCCAGGAGGCGTAAACATGGTCGCTCCGCCATACGGTGTCATAGGGGAAACTTGAACACCAGTATTGGCATAAGATTCATTATCATACATGACAAACAGCACGTCATGACCGCGATACATCATAGCCGAAGCAGCCTGGAGACCAATATCAACGGCAGCACCATCACCAGCCATCACAATAATATTGGGGTATTCGTCTTGAATTTTACCCTTTTTAATCATCATCTTAAATGCTTCAGCAATCCCTGACGCAACGGCACCGCCATTGGTAATTTGCGCATGAGTCCACGGCACGGCCCACGGACCACAAGCATAACTCGTATTTGCAACATACATACAACCTGTTGGACCGATAAAAATCGTATTTTTACCAGCTGCCTTCGCTATCAACTTATAAGCGAGAGCCGGTCCACAGCCAGCACAAGTACGATGTCCCGGAAGGTAATACTCTTTCTCCGGAGCCTGTGCAATAGACTTAATCTTTTCAGCAACAGCCATCGTTTATTCCTCCTTATTCTTTTGCGTAAGCCACTTGTTGATTAGCATATTTCACTTCTGTCGCACCTTCATGATAATCATTAAAGTTTACCCACGTAGAATCTTGAATAATTTTTCCAGCTTCAAGTGTCATCTTCATCATTTCAGCCATCTTGAAGAATTGTTCATGTGTAATAGTTTCGCCGCCTAATCCAGAAGTAAAGCCTTGAATCATAGGCTTATTGGCAACTTCCGAAACAGAGGCTCTCGTCTCGACTAACAGAACACCGCCACCCCCTGCTGCGCCGTAGGAAGTGTTCGTGTCAATTACGCCAACAACCTTAAATTTAGGAAGAATTTCCTTAAGGGCCTGATCAGGAAATGGACGTACCCAGCGCAAGCGGCACATGCCCACTTTATAGCCTGCCTTACGAAGATAATCAATGGCACTACGACAAGTCACGGCATGAGCGCCTTGCAGTAAAAATACCATATCAGCATCTTCTGTCTCATATTCTTCAACAAACGGCGCATAATTGCGTCCGAAAATTTCATTAAACTCTTTCGTTACTGTAACAATTTTCTCTGAAACGCGCTGCATAACAACATTGCGATCCCATTCCAGAGGTGGTCCCATTTCAGGCTCAATTTGCGGTCCCATAATGACTGGATGATTCACATCAAGTCGAAACTGCGGTTTAAAGGGTGGCAAGAATTTATCTACCTGCTCTTGATCAGGCATTTCATATTCCTGGTTAATATGCGTGACAAAGTAACCATCCATGGCCACGATTTGCGGCAGCATAATTTCAGGATCTTCGCCAATCCGAAACATCATAAGGCTGTTATCCAGTGATTCTTGGGCATCTTGTGCCCAGCCATAGATCCAGCCATTATCACGCAGCGTCAAACAATCTGTATGCTCCGAACCAAAATCTCCCGGAGGATCGAGTGTACGATCTCCGACAAGTGCCTGGATTGGACACCGCGCACCTGCTATAGGTGAATAGAGTTCAAACGCATATGTAACACCTACACCAGAAGTACCTGTAGTAGCTCTGGCCCCCGCCATGGATGCGCCATGAGCAATACTAAACTGCGCATGTTCGCCTTCGCCATGGACCATTTCGCATTTCATCTGACCATTGGCAATCCGCTTGGCTAATTCGGCCATAATTGCTGTATACGGCCTGATTGGATAGGAAGCGGAGACATCAATATCAGCCAGTTGCCAAGCATCTGCAACTGCAGTTAAACCTGTACCCTTCTTTTTAATTGGCATCTTCTTCACTCCTATTCCTCAAAGTCTAATTCAGGTTGACGACTAATGGCCCCTACTGGGCAAACGTTGCTGCATAGACCGCAGCCTTTACAATATTTCAAATTAAAACTAATTCCATCATCTTTCGAGTAGTTTACACAGGCATCTGGGCAGAATATCCAGCAGGTCTTACACTTTGTGCACAGACTCTTATCGACCACCGGACGGAGATAACGCCAGTTACCTGTGACCATTCCTTCGTTTTCCGTCTTAGGTGAAGGAACAATCGCCGCGAAAGGCACTTGTTTATAAGCTTTAGACATAGGTGCACCTCCCTCAAAAATTACCCACTTTATTCCTTGTTTAGCATTTCTCTTGTTCGCTGTCTGGGCTAAACAGCCTGAACAAATGCTCTATAAAGTCAATACTTTGACTGCGTCAAAACCTTGCTGAACTGCTTGTGGATTTTCGGCTAAACTCTTCAAAGAATCAAGTTTAACGCAACCACTCGCCTTAGCAGTTGCACCGGCGATAGCAGCACCAACGCCTGCGCCAATCTTCGTATCATCAAAACAACCTTCAGTACCATCAAAAGTAAGCATCACACTGTGGCCAAGGGCATTGGCATCAACCGTAGCCACTGCTTTTACCTTTTTCAAGTTTTCTTTCGGCGATATCCACTTTAAAAGAGACTGAGGATCACGTGCCGTATTAATAACTACTACACAACCTTCCTTAGCCCCCCCTAGAATGTCATGTCCCTTCACAAGTGTTTCTTCAGCTAACACAACAATATCAGGTTTGTAATTCTCATACTCATAATAAGTCTCAATCGGTTCCGAACTAATGCGAGCATAACTCTTACAAGCAACATTAATACGGTCAGGAAGATCTACATAATTATCAAAGGACTGCACATATTTTCCTTCCAATCCACCTGCCTTCGCAAGCAAGGTTGCCGTGTCACGAGCTTCTTTTGCCAAGGTAACGCCTCTCGTCCAGACAGTGATTTCCTGCATTTTGGCATCGACAGCAACAGACAGTGTCATTTTTTCTCCTCCTTTTAATTTGGATTAAAATTGAAGAACCTTCGCAAATGAACTTGTTTTGATCGTCACCTCCTTATTGCAATATTTTTCATTTATGTTTTAATTCATTGCAATCCATGTAAACTCTCAACAAAATCTTGTTCTAATACAGATAAATGTTGATCATCATACCCCGTACTATTTGATTGACTTGTAAGTCGTTTTAAAGCAACAAAAGTAGCCTGCTTGCAGATTGCTTCAATATCAGATCCTGTTTTTCCAGTTGTCTTTTCAGCTAAATCACCAAGGTCCACTTCTGTCGCTAATGGAACTTTGGCTGTATATAGTTTAAATATCTCCAACCGTTCCTTGACATCCGGTAAGGGCAATTCCAATATAAAATCAAATCTGCCTGCTCTCATAAAAGCGGGGTCTACTTTATCAGGACGATTGGTGGCAGCAATAACAATCACGCCAGCAGCATGACTAATATGATCGATCTCAAGCAACAATTGGCTCACAAGTCGATCACTACCTAATACATCCCGATTCATACGAATAGGAGCCATGGCATCAATTTCATCAAAAAATAAAATACAAGGAGCAATTTGTTTGGCCCGCTTAAATATTTGTCTGAGTCCCTTTTCAGCCTCACCCAACCATCGAGAGTTGAGTGTAGCCGAATCTATCGATATAAAATGTACTCCACTTGATCCTGCCAAAGCCCGCACAAGTAATGTTTTTCCTGTGCCTGGTGGACCGGTGAGTAAAATGCCCTTAGGCATACAGAACCCGATTTGTTTTAATAAATCGGCATGTCTTAAAGGAAGTTCCAAAATGCAACGCAGTCTTTCTTTGATGCTTGTTAATCCCCCCACTTGCTCCCACGTCGTATCGGGTCGTTCGGAAAAACATTCACGTGTCGCTGAGGGTTCTACTTCCCGCAAAGCTTGATAAAAATCGTCCATTGTAATTTTTAATTTATACGAATTTTCCGGTTTTTCAAGACAGTTTAAATCAATTTCAGGCAGCAGCCGTCGCACAGCATTCATTCCAGCTTCTTTGCAAAGAACAGCGAGATCCGCTCCCACAAATCCAGCAGTCAACTGAGCTAGTCCCGCTAAATCAACAGAGTTATCGATGCTCATGTTTCTCGTGTGAATCTTTAAGATAGTCAGTCTACCGTTTTGATCAGGAGGACCAATCGATAACTCACGGTCAAACCTTCCTGCCCTGCGCAATGCCAAATCCACTTGATCCGGCATATTCGTTGCTCCAATCACAATGACTTGTCCCCGATTTTTCAGTCCATCCATTAAAGCCAGTAACTGGGCAACAATGCGCTTTTCCACATCGCCAATCACCTCGGCCCGTTTGGGTGCAATCGCATCAATTTCATCAATAAAAATGATTGCCGGGGCTTGACGCTGCGCCGTTTCAAATATTTCACGCAACCTCGCTTCACTTTCCCCATAAAATTTATTGATAATTTCCGGGCCATTAATATGAAGAAAAGTCGCCGCCGTCTCACTTGCAACGGCCCTGGCCATTAAGGTTTTGCCTGTGCCTGGTGGACCATATAATAGCACCCCTTTGGGTGCATCCGTGCCTAATCTTCGAAATAATTCAGGATACTTGAGCGGAAGTTCGACCATTTCCCGAACACGCTGCAATTCTTTATCTAATCCGCCCACATCTTCATAACAAGCCTCAAAACTGCGATCTTCAGATACATCTGGCTCCGTTATTTTAATTTGCGTGGCTGTATTAATCACGACCGGTCCCTCTGGCACTGTACCAATCACTGTAAAATACTGGCCTCTGGCTGCAGCAAAATTCAACTGAATACAATCGCCTATAACCTTAACCATCCCACACAGTAGGCGTTCGAGATGCTTTAAATCATCGGCTTCCTTAAAATTCATCGTCACATCAAGAGGACTGAGAATGATTGTCCGGGCCGGCTGTGACACAACTTTTCGCACGATAACGCGCTCATCAATTCCTACACCCGCATTTTCTCTTGTAATGGAATCCATTAAAATTCTATCTTGCTTTTTAAATTGTGCGAAACAAGGAATTACCTTGGCAACAGTTGTCTTACGACCTTGAATTTCAATGACATCGCCAAATGCAACCCTTATTTTATCCATATCCTCGTTATCAAGCCGGATATGGCCTTGACCCACATCTTCCGGCATTGCATTTGTCACCCGCAGTGATAGGGTATTGGCCATCGCCAAGTTCCTCCTTTCGGTTATTTCTTGCTTACAAAGTCATTATACAATAGGAAGTGGAAAATTGATCCATTTCGCAAATAAAGAGAATAAAGTAAATAAAATAAACGGGGTAAGCCCAAAATAGTCTGTAACTACTTGGATTTACCCCGTTTATTTCTGTTGCTAGTCTCACTATCGTCCATTTGTAACATGATATTTATGTAATGGTCGGCCCACTGGGCCGTAAGACAGCATAGACTGCAGCCAACCATCTTGTTGCAGAAAGTTTAAATAACGTCGGGCCGTTACACAAGATATGCCCATCATATGAGCGATGTCTTGAACGGTAAACTGCCCCTGTTGCTTTTTGATGGTATCCACCACTTGACTCAATGTAAGATGATCCAATCCCTTGGGTAAATTGCGTTCAACGCCACTGCTAACAGGACCTCCTCTGAGATGATCAATCTCCTCTTGCGTCAAATTGTTACTGTCTTTAATTTTATTGATATATTTCCGATAGTCTAACAAAGCTTTTTTAAATCGCTGAAATGTAAATGGTTTGATAATATAATCTACCGCCCCATACTGCATACCAAGCTGAATCATTTCAGAGTTATGAGCAGCTGTAACAAGCATAATATCCGTATTGACACCCAACCTTCGAACCTCTTTCAGCACTTCAATGCCATCGACTTCAGGCATATAAACATCTAAAATTACTAATTGCGGTTTTAACAGTGAAATAGTCTCAATGCCTTCTTTGCCATCTTTGGCAGCGCCAATCAATTGAAATTCTTTGATTTTGCTAACAAACTGACGATGAAGTTCAAGGACCATAGGATCATCCTCCACAATCACCACAGATATTCGTGTCTTCATTTCATTACCCCCGCCAATATTTATTCGACCGGAATTTTTACAATAAACTGACTGCCTTGATCCATGACTGAACGAACCCGGACCTTCCCATCACACATATTAACTTCCTGCTTTACTAGTGCAAGTCCGATGCCCCGACTCCCGGGCTTGGTAGAAAACCCCCGCATAAAAATAGTTTTTATCGACTTTTCAGGAATACCGCACCCCTGATCCTTTACTGAAATGGTTAGAAATTTCTGTCCCTGAAAAATATGTACATCAATAACTCTCCGCTCTTTCGCGAGATGCGCCACGGCCTCCATGGCATTGCTAATCAAATTGCCCAAGATAGTGACCATCGATATGTTTGTGAGCCGGGGCGGAAGGAACAGCAACTTACTTCGTGGACTTAAACGCAATAAGATGGCCCGCTCTTTGGACTGACTAATCTTCCCAAGCAATAAACCGGCTGTAGATTGTTCTTTAATTCTTTTGACAACAAAGCTAACACATTCCTGGCGGTTATGATAAATATCCGTAATCAGTTCAACTACTTTATCATATTGTCCCATTTGAATAAGTCCGGACAAAGCATGCAGTTTATTGGTAAATTCATGCGATTGAGCACGCATAGAATCAAGTAGCGATCTCACGCCAACTAGCTCTTCTGCCAGTTGTTTCACATCTTGTCGATCCCGAAATGTGGCAATGGCACCAATGACTTCGCCATTAACAATCACAGGGACACGATTCGTAATCACCGTACTTACACCCATTTTTTGCTCCTGATCATATTCGGCTTGTTGTGTCTGAATCACAATAGGCAAACGAGAATTTGGAAGAACATCTAAAATATCGGAATGAATAGGATCTTCATACAAATTCAACAAACGCTTCGCTTCATTATTCAACAAAGTAATCGCCCCTGATGCATTAATGGCAATCACACCTTCCCTAATCGAATGTAAAAGCGCACGATCCTGTTCAAGGAGTACTGTCACTTCATGAATCCGTTCCTGCAGTTTATGATCTGTATCGCCATAAAGTTGGGCATTATTGACAGCAATGGCAGCCTGATTAGCGAAAGTTTCCAGTACTCTTTTATCCATAATGGTCATCCTGTGCACCGATTGAAAGCCAACGACAAGTACGCCAATAGTACGCTCTTGTATGGACAATTTTATAGCAATGATGGTCTGTAAATTTTCTTTCCGCAACGTTTTCCGTAACGAATCATCCACATCGTCTTGATGAATAATAATAACGCCGGAACTGGAACTTATACTCATAACAATAGCAAGCGGTGAATTTACTGCTTGCCAGCCTTGGGCAATTTGAACAGAATAAACATCCTGCAGATCATTCAATAAAATACTGCCACAATCAGCCTTAAACAAAGCCAGCGCATGAGTCACGATAAAGCTCAGCACATCATTGAGCTTGAGCGACGAAGTAAGCTGTGCCGTAATTTCATTAATGATCCGCAATTGTTCAAATTGTTTTAACACTGTCTCTTCATACAGAATAAAAAACGCATCAGATAAAAATACCCGCGCCTTATCAAGTAATGTGTCCAGTTCGCGACGATATCGATTTAAACTAACCAAATCATGCTGTAAATAAATAGACATGGCATCTTTAATGGACTTTTCATAAAGATCGAAAAAATTCATGATTTCCGACAAGACAACGCCTCGTTCAATATAGACCTTACAAAGAGAGCTTAAATAAACCTTTAAAGAAGTAAAAGTATTCAATTTTACTGTTTCTACAACAGCTTCCGTAATGCTTACTGTTTCTTCCACGAGCTGTCTTAAAATTAACGGATTGCCTTCTTGGCTATCTTGTTGATCTAATTCACGAATAATACCTGATTTTACAACGTCTTGAATTGCTTCAAGAATATCCACCAAATATGACATAAATCCGACCTCGCCATCTATTCAATGGTAAAATATGGTTGACCTTATTTTATCTATTTATTATTATAGAACTAGAAAGATTTTTTTTCCATGAAATATTCAGAATCATCGTTTCATTTCAATACTTTTTTGTTTATTAGTGATGAATAAGAAGGGATCGTGATAGAAATGGTCTATGGATTACCCATCACAATCATATCGGCGCTGTTAATTTTCACCATCATCATCCTTGACTTAATTGGGAAATCAAAAAAAGACGCTCGTTTTTATCATAAAGGAACGATCATCGGCACCATCGGCGTTGTATTAGCCATTGTTTATACCCTCTTATCCAGTGCCTACCAACTCTATTTAATGTACGAATAAAAAATAACCAAGGCTCACCAATATTGATGAGCCTTGGTTACGAAAAATGTTAATAAACGAATGAGCTGATTTTTTAAGTCTGAACTTGAAAATGTTTTTCAGTCAACATATCAATAAACGTTTCCACTAATTCCGGATCAAACTGCCGCCCTTCCTGACGCTTCAACTCCGTTAATCCCTCAGCCTGTGAAAGCTTCCTGCGATAAACCCGCTTCACTGTCATGGCTGAATAGGTATCAGCAATAGCCAAAATACGTCCGGCCAATGGAATATCCTGTTGAGACCGCCCGTAGGGATAGCCCAAACCGTCATAGCGCTCATGATGAGTAATAACGGCTTGACGAACCACTTCACTGACATCAAATGACAAAAGAATATTCATCCCATATTCAACATGCCGCTTAATTAAATCGTACTCTTTTTCCGTTAATTTACCTGGTTTGCGCAATATTTCATTGGGAATAGCGATTTTTCCCACATCATGCAGCCATCCTGCCAAAAAGACTTCCGCCACTTGTTTCTTATTAAGGCCCCAACATTTAGCAAGTGATGCACCATAGCAAGCAACATGTAACGAATGGACATAAGTATACATATCCTTTTGGGCAAGTACATGAACGAGATCATAAAAAGACGCATCAAGAATTTCATTTCCATTATAAATAGCTACCCCAATCCCCTGAGACGTTTTATTGCAATAAATGTCTTTTTCCGCCACATTAATCAGTTCTTGAATATCAACAACTGTCCCTTTATCTTGTATGGCTACGCCATAGGAAAAGGCCAAATGCACTGAATCCAGATCAGAATCTGTAATGTATTCTCGTTTATTTAACTTATCAATCAATCCATCAACAGATAAAGTAGTAGCATCATCTTGCTTGATCATGACAATGAAATCATCGCCACCCAGACGTGCAACAACCGCCTCGTGACACACTGCGTCTCGCAAATATCCGGCAAATTGAATCAATACTTTATTCCCAATAAAATAGCCATATGTATCATTGATATTTTTAAAATTATCGATATTCATAATCATGACAATCAGCTTATTGCCATGATCAAGTAAGTCTTGGCCGATTTTGACAGCATAAGTAAAGGTATATAACCCCGTAAGTGGATCAGTAAGATTGGCCTGATAAAATCGTTCCCGTTCTATAGACAATTGACGAAAAAAATACACACCGCCGCTCACAAGTGAGGTAATAAGAAAAGTCGTAAATATTTTCCCCCCTACAAGCAATGAAATCGTGCCACCATTATAACTGATGAAATAATATGCAAGTGTGAGCACAGCCAGCACGGGTGTAATGGGATCAGGAAGCACCGGTGCGTAAAAAAATCCAGCATTAATAATAAAAGGAGTCAGGCTATCAGCGTCAACACTTTTATCAAAAACAATTTTAGCCAACAAACAATGATGAAGAAACAGTGCAGCAGCCACAAAGGCGTAAGAAATTGAATTCTTTCTATTCTTATAACCAAAGAATAATAGCACAAACAATAATATTGCACTCAGTTTATAAATACCAGGTGACACTACAGCAAACAACGCCCCAATAAAAATACCAAGAACAATGACATAAACACAATAAATTCTCGTGCCGTTTCTAAACATACATTATAGATACCTTCCTCAACTGGGTCGCCAAGGGAGTACAATTATCGTCATAATCCATACAGTAAAATGGGATGTAAAAAAAATAGCCCCTAATAGGCGGGTGCTAAATGTATTTATTACGAAATAAGCAACTTGGCAATCATAGACTCCGTCTTTAGACCCATAGTTTTGCGTCCCTACTTTTCAGTAAGTTTGCCAATATAAAATTTTAGAAATTGTAACATTCCTTTTACATAATATTACTTATGCCAAATTTAGTCAAGTTTTTTCCGTTATCGACAATACCCTATATAGAAAATTCGACTCACCTTTCACTAATAAGCACATAGCAAAAATAACACTCAAGGTCATAGCAACAATTACCAGCCTATAGAAACTCTTCTAAAGACTACTCTTATTCCAGCATTCTTATACACCACCCCCCTCTCCCATCTAAGACTAAACAATTTTTATGATAATGAAAAATTGTTTTCCGATGTCCTACACTCACAATTGAAGTATGAGGCAAAAATTCAGATATTCTTTCATATACAGTCTTTTCAGTAGCTTCATCTAATGCCGACGTAGCTTCATCTAAAAAAAGCCACTCTGGTTTTAATAATAGTATGCGAGCAAATGCAATTCGTTGCTGTTCACCCAGTGAAAGAATCTGTCCCCAATCACAGATTTCATCTAATTTATCAGCAAAATGTGCTAACCTACAGTCTTTTAAAGCATCTATAAGCTCTCGATCCTCGAATTGCCGATTGCTGCCAGAATAAAGTAAGATTTTGCGCAATTTATCAATAGGCATATAAGGTTTTTGGGGAACAAACATGATTCTTCCTTCATAAGGTATGTCGATACGTCCTGTTGCAAAAGGCCACAGACCAGCAAAAGTCCGTAATAATGTACTTTTGCCACACCCTGATGGTCCCGTAATGATCATTCTTTCACCTGAGGTTATGTGAAAGTTTAACCCGCTAACTAAGTTGTGACCGTCAGGTTGAGAAATACTGACATCCCTAATAGAAAATTTTCCTTTATGCTTGTTATACATCTGCCTTTCTTGAGCCATCTTTTCCATTTGCGCAGTGTCGATATATAGTAGAAAGCTATTCAACCGATTAATAACAGCCCGCCACTGTGCCAACCGGGTAAAACTATCGATAATAAATGAAAAGCCCGTTTGAACATGATTATAGGCATCAATAATCTGAAACATTTGCCCTAAATGAATCTGTCCGCGAAAATATCGAGGCGATGCCATAGCAATAGCGAAAATTACCGAAATATGTGAATAACCCGTCGTCAGCCACATCAATTGTTTTCGTATTGCGATGATTTTTGTAAAATTATCAAAAATATATTTAAAACGTTGCAAACAATTTTCTTTTTCTTGATATTCACCATCGTACAAAGCAATACTTTCTGCGTTCTCTCGAATCCGCATCAAACTAAATCGAAAATCCGCCTCATAACGTTGCTGATCATAATCCAATCTGACAAGGGGACGACCCAATCTAAAGGTACAATAAGTACCTATAATGGCATAAGCCAATGCTGTCCATACGAGATAACCATAAATAGTAAAGTTGAAGGTACCGAATGATAATGAAACAACACTGGATAGATTCCATAATATAACCAGAAAAGAACAAATCGTAATCATATCGTTGAATAAATCCAAGGTGAGCCTGAGAGTAATCGATACAAATAAATCAACATCTTCGCTAATGCGCTGATCAGGATTATCCGCAAAATTCGAACTTGTTAACTGAAGCTGATAATAAGTCTTATTCTGCAACCATTGAGATAAGTAACGATCAGTCAGCCAACGACGCCAATGAATATGAAGAAGCATGCGAAAATAAATCTGGTATCCTTTCACGACAATGAGCAACAATACCCATAATCCATACCTGACGATGGCATCACTAAACCCCCCCTGATTAACATTCTGTATAACAAGATAAAAATTTCCCTGCCATAAATTAAGTTCAACCGTTATATAAACCAATACCATGTTAAGCCCGATAGCACTTAATAATAGTAACCATGCTGATCCTCTTTCATTAGAGAACCAATATGTACTGGCCATTTTCCAACCCTTTCGCAGCACCACACCACGTCTCATCCGATTCACCTCCTTATTCTATATTTTGCCCCTCCAATATCCATGACAAAACAAAGTCCTACAAACCAGATAAAGCTTGTAGGACTTTGATGATAATTTTATTGCAACTTTAGTTAACTATAAAATACAAATAAGTTGACAATCGTTTTGCATTGATTTATACTTTTTTCAGTTAAACCTTATTCATTGTAGACAAAACTATTCAAAGTTTTACAGGATGTTTGGAGGAGCATTATGCCAACAAAAAACAAATTAATTGATTTCATTTATGCTGCTATTTTTGCTGCCGCAACAGCAGCAATGGGATTTATTATCATTCCGCTGCCTTTCAGTCCTGTCCCCATTACAGGTCAAAATTTAGCCATTATGCTAGCAGCAAGTATTTTAACGATGCGACAAGCTGCGCTCAGTGTTATGACCTTTCTACTGTTGGGAGCCATTGGCTTACCGGTCTTTACAGGTGGAACAGGCGGGATTGGCGTCCTGTTCGGACCCCGCGGCGGATATCTCATCGGTTTTTTAATCGGCGCTATTGTGACTGCCAAATTAAAAGGAACAAATAATAATACAGGTCGTCTCGCTATGGCCAATTTAATCGGTGGAATTTTCGTTGTTTATATACTCGGTGTAGCCTGGTTAAATTTCGTAACAGCCATGGGTTTACAAAGATCACTGATGGTGGGAGCACTCCCCTTTATCCCCGGCGATTTACTTAAAGTTGGTATCGCAACAATCATTGGTACGGCCATAAATAAACGTCTACAGAATGCTTCGGTGCAATCATGAATCAGGCCTATTTAATTGGCGGCATGAGGACACCGATCGGAAAAACAGGCGGCTTCTTAAAAAACTTTCTTCCTGAACAATTAGCTGCCACCGTACTAAATGAAGTCATACACCGCTACGAAATCTCACCAAAAATTATTGATCAAGTCATCCTTGGCAACGTCGTGGGCCCTGGCGGCAATATTGCCAGAGTCTCTGTACTTGAAGCTGGCTGGCCCTATGCTATTCCCGCTCTCACAATTGACGGACAATGTGGCTCAGGACTCAGTGCCATCAACCTGGCTGTAAACCAAATCCGATCGGGTACTGCCGAGCTTGTTATTGCAGGAGGAGTCGAAAGTACTAGTATGGCGCCTCGACGACAGTTTAATTCCAATGATCCCCGTTTTCAAGGAGAAGCTGTTTATTATGAACGAGCTCCCTTTTCTACCCCTTTAATCGGCGATCCAGATATAGGAGAAGCGGCGGAAGCCCTGGCCGAAAAACTGGCTATTTCCAGACACGACATGGATTTATTGGCCCTTGAAAGTCATCAACGAGCGGTACAAACGCAAGAACAGGGTTTGCTAAAAGATATAATAATACCACTCACGGCAACAAACAAAATCATCAAGTCTGATGAATGCATCCGAAACCACATGAGCTTGAAATTACTGGAAAGAATGAAACCTGTTTTTAAGGAAAGCGGCAAAATCACTGCCGGCAATACTTGTCTAAAACATGATGGTGCTGCGGTCCTCATGTTTGCCTCTCACGCAGCCATAAAAAAATATCACTTAACACCGCAAGCGCAGATTACAGCTATAGCTGACTGCGGCTGTGATCCTAATTTATTTCCCTTGGGGCCGGTATATGCCATTCGAAAATTATTAAAGAAAGTGGACCTGCCTCTGACAGCCGTGGACGCCCTCGAAATCAATGAGGCCTTTGCCGTGAAAATACTGGCCTGTTGTCAAGAACTCGGCTTTAGTCTGAATAAGACCAACAGGCTTGGAGGAGCCTTAGCCTACGGTCATCCTTACGGAGCTTCTGGAGCCATCATCCTCCTCCATCTCCTCAAGGCATTGCAACAAGCAAAGGGACATTTCGGCATTGCCGCTATTGGTGCTGTTGGCGGCATGGGAACAGCAACGCTGATTGAAAGGGTCTGAAAACATGTTAATTCATAGCAACATCACTCATTTTGGAAAAAGTCAGGCCCAGAAGCTGTGTCTGATTCATGGCACTACCCGGCTAACATACCAAGAACTCATACAAAAGGTGAATCTTCTCGCTCAACGCTTAGCAACAAAAATACAAAAAGGCGATAAAGTCCTGGTGAAACAAATAAACCCTGTCTCGCAGTTACTATATTTCTTAAGTACCGTAAAAGCCGGTGGCTGTTGCATCTTTGTAGACGCCTCAACATCGCAAGAGGTGTGTACAAGCCTCATGGAAGAACAAAAAATTGTTCTTGCTATCGACGAAAATTTTCAATTGTCAAAAAACAAAACAGCAACACTCCCTGATATTTATCCTGAAGACATCTTCTTGGGAGCCTTAAGTTCCGGCAGTACAGGCACACCAAGGCTGATCTGGCGAAGCCATCAAAGCTGGACAAACGCTTTCCCTAGTCAAAGTATAGTCTTCCATATCAGCCCTAAAGATACGATCTATTTGGCAGGATCATTGGCGTACACAGCTAATCTAAATGCTTGCCTTCATCTCCTTGCTGAAGGTGGTACCGTCGTAATGGCCAGCAATCACCTGCCCCGAACATGGGTGAGAGAAATAAAACAACATCAGGTCAGTGCGATGTTTATGGTTCCTGCTCACTACCGCCTGTTATTGAAAGTAATCGACGCGCCCCTTAATCAGATAACATCGCTCGTCACTGCCGGAGCCAAAATAGATGGACAAACCGTCCAAAACCTCGTAAAAGCTTTTCCTCAAGCAAATATTTGTGAATATTATGGGGCAAGTGAACTGGGTCATGTCAGCTATTCCGCAACAAAAGACCTGTTAAGTCATCCTGAATCAGTCGGTAAAGCCTTTCCAGGCGTTACCCTGACTATTGAGCAAGACACGATTTGGGCAGAAAGTCCTTACTTAGCTCCCGAATATAGTCCTAAGTCTACTGTAGGTGATCTAGGTAAAATCGACAAGGAAGGTTACTTATATTTATTGGGAAGAAAAAGCGGTATCATCAATAGCGGCGGAATAAAAATCATTCCTGAGCAACTAGAAAACATTTTACGCCGCTGTCCGGGAATTGACGAAGCCGTTGTAGGTGGAATAACTGATCCCATGCGAGGACAAAAAGTCTGTGCCTGGATTGTAAAAAAGAAGCCCACTTTGTTAGCAGCCGACATTTTGGATTATTGTCGACAAAAAATGCTCTCGTCTTGCTGTCCACAACAGATTATCTTTGTTGATGAAATACCAATGAATAGTAACGGAAAAATCGATCGAATACGTTTAAAAGCCCAATGAAAAGAGACTCCCTTATGACTGATATAAAGACACTTCTTCCCCAACGAGCCCCGTTTTTATTTGTCGATAAAATTATTTCGGCAACGCCAGAAGAAATTTTAGGAATAAAAACTTATGATTCCACTTTTCTATTTTACCAAGAATATTTTTCTAAACAAAAAATAATACCAAATATGCTACTCGTGGAATCCCTCGTACAATGCGGTGGCGCAGGTATCACCCGTTTAGGCTTATTTAAAAACGTCTTATGGGGTTTAGCCGCTGTAGAAAATGTCAGATTTTTCGATTTTATTGAACCGAATGCAACAGTAACAATGACAGTAAAAAATTTAAAAATATCCCAAATCGCACTCAAACAAACTGGAGTGGCTTTTTATCAAGATAAAGCCATTCTAGAAGCCACCTGGTTATGCTTAAGACTCCCAAACGAAATAGTCAGAACATCATAATTATCTCATGCTGATGAGCAAACTCCTTACTGGTAAAACACGCATCAGGATGAGACAAATGGCTAGTTCAGGTACTAAATAAGCGGCATTGGCAGTCAACGAGTACCAATAAGGAGAGACATTCGGCGGTGCATAACTAGCAAAAAAGACAACTCCTGATACAAAATGGCAAAAAAACCGGCCACAAATACCAACAAGAACACCCATAAAATAACGGTCCTTAAAATAGCCTGCCAAACCTAACGCCATATAAGGCAAAGGATAGTCAAAGAGGACCTGCACAGGATGTAAAATATAGGGATCCTGTATCAAATTGAGTAGACCATAGATAAAACCGGCAAAATAACCCATAATAGGACCATAACGAAACGAAATTAAAAACAGCGGTATCATCGCTCCAAAAGTAATACTTCCTCCTTGCGGCATATGGTAAAGACGTAAGGCATGTAAAACAACGGTTAAAGCCAAGGCAATCCCGATGTGAACAATCATTTGCGTATTGAAAACAAGTTTCTTTATGCGTAAGAATGCCAAAATAAGAATCAGCATTCCCACAAGAGCGGCAACACTTGAAGGATTATCCATAATTTTTGACAAATGGCTAAAAAAATCAACTTCCATCAAATTCACTCTCCTCAATTTTCATATTTATAAACAAAAAACGCATTCCCATCGGAATGCGTTTTTAACAAGTTATATTTCGCGTCCCTACGCTGGCATTACCCAGATCAGGTGAAAGGTTAATGGAATTTCTCCCATTTCTCAGCCCAAATAGGCACCCTTCGCACTTATATGATTTGTCCCCATTATACTTTGTAAACCAAAATTCAGCAATCATTTTCTATGTTTTTCCAAATAGTCCTTATCGCTTCTGTAAATCATGCGTATTCCAGCAAAAATAAACACCTAACCAACCGTTCTCTACAGCCACGGTAATATCCCTATTGAAGCCAATTGGGCGGTTGCTAATGGCATAGGGGAAACCTTGTTTCAAGACGACATCTTTTAAAGGCCAATGAACGCCATCAATCGAAACGCCTGAACAATCCGAAAGAGGCAGTAGCGAAATCACTTCAGCCTGTTTTTTCATCTTAATAGCTAAAGTATCACAACCTTTTAACAAAATAAGGACTTCTTTTTCATCTGCGGCACAACAGCCAATCCAGTCCATTTGATCACAACAACCTACTAAAGAATAGATATTACTAAATATATGATCGAAACGGCCTCCCCACACACCTGTTACAACAATCATGGCTTGGCTGTACACAGAACCTACTCTTTGCAAAGCCAACTGTAAATCAGTGAAATCTTTTTCAACAGGATAAACATCAACAGGGATCTGTAGTGTCTTTCCCCAAGCCCAACCTGCCTCACTTGCACTGTCACCATCACCAACTAACCGCTCTGGAATGATACCACTATCGTAACAATAATCAATGCCTTGATCGACACACCATACCGGAACTCCCTGAGCCGCTTGAATCAACCACTCATTTTGTGGCGACCTTCCGCCTGCAACAAGCAACACGTGATGCTGAAATAATGCCTTGCCAAAAGAACACTTTGCCTGCGGTAATGTTAAACTATGTCCCATTCCAATATCTCCCGTTTTGCTTACTATACAAGCTTTACTATTCGCTTAGTCAAAAACAAAATTTTCTACAAAATAATGACGCTCAGCATAAATTAGACTTCTCTAGATTATCCGAAGGTCTTGTTGAACTTTTTCCCTGGCAACTGCCATCATCAGTTTGATGCGATTCAGCTGATTTACCTCACTTGCCCCTGGATCGTAATCAATCGGAACAATGTTGACATCGGGATAGGAGCGGCGTATTTCTCTAATCATCCCTTTGCCTGTAATATGATTAGGAAGACAAGCAAAGGGCTGTAAACAAATGATATTATGAATACCACGCTCAATCAGTTCCACCATCTCGCCTGTTAAGAGCCAGCCTTCACCTGTTAGATTTGCGAGTGATAAATGCGGAGCCGCAAGTCCAGCAATTTGGCCGATTGCAAGAGGGGGAGCAAAACGTTGACTCAAAAGCAGCGCTTTTTTAAGCTCTTTCCGATAAAATTCAATGGCTTTGATGAATAAACTTCCCTTGACTCGATTCACAAAAGTTCCAGACAACAGATCATATTTTACTTTTCTATCATAGGCACAATACAAAAAAAAGTCCATCAAGTCCAATACAACTGCTTCCGCCCCTTCGCCTTCTAACAAATCAACAAGATGATTGTTGGCTCCGGGGTGATATTTGACCAAAATTTCCCCGACTATGCCGACGCGCGGTTTAATAAGCTGCTCATCAATAGGCAAACCATCAAAATCTTTTACAATACCATAAATGTTATTTTTAAACTCTTGTTTTGTACCATTTAAAAGATCCTGTTGACATTTTGCCACCCACTTTGCATACAGGGCATTCGCCGCACCGGACTGTTTCTCATAAGGCCGTACGCGGTAGAGAACGCGCATAAGCAAATCGCCATAAATAAGTCCTATAACTAAATGTTTCAAGAGTGAAATTGATAAAGAAAAGCCAGGCGAATTTTCCCCCCCTAGAGAAATAACGGGTACCTGCGGCATACCTGCATCAGTTAAAGCTTTTTGCATAATCGCAACATAATTGGTAGCACGACATCCGCCACCGGTCTGCGACAGCATGATGGATGTATTGTCTAGATTGAATTCGCCCGATTTTAGGGCTTTAAGCAATTGCCCCACAACGATAATCGCCGGATAACACACATCATTGTGCACAAATTTTAAGCCTTCATCCACCGCTTCTTTGTCAGGCATGGCCACAATAACGAGATTATAGCCTGCCTGTTTAAATGCAGCCTCAAAAAACTGAAAATGTATCGGAGACATTTGCGGCGCCAAAATAGTATGTCTTTTCTTCATGTCCGCCGTAAAAACAGCTTTATTATACCGATAATGCCTGTTATGAGGCACTACCGAACTCTTATTTCGCTCGTTTAATGCAGCAATAAGCGACCGGATCCTAATTCTTGCGGCACCCAAGTTATTAATTTCATCAAGCTTGACGACTGTGTGAATTTTATCATGTGCTTCAAGTATTTCTTTGACTTGATCCATTGCGACAGCATCAAGACCGCAACCAAAGGAATTAAGCTGTATTAGCTCCAAGTTGGGCTGGTGTACAACAAAATTGGCTGCACGGTAGAGACGGGAATGATATGTCCATTGGTCTACAACACGTAGCGGCCTTTCTGTTACAGCTAAATGCCAAATAGAATCTTCTGACAGAATAGCCAATCCGTATGACTGAATCAATTCAGGCAAACCGTGATTAATCTCTGGATCCACATGATAAGGCCGTCCTGCCAAAACAATTCCCTTCTGATTCGTTTGAGACATCAAAGAAAGAATTTCTTCGCCTTTTCGTCTCACATCGTCTTTGTAATGTTCAAGTTCGTCATAAGCTTTTTTCACAGCTTCAATGATATCTTTCTTCACAAGATTTTCAGCTGCCAGTTCATGAACCAGCCTTTTAACCAGCCGTTTTTCATTGTCAAGCGGTAAAAAAGGATGATAAAACACCAGATTGTCATGATGAAAAACATCCATATTAGCCTGAATATTTTCCGGATAAGAGGTCACAATAGGACAATTATAATAGTCGTCAGCTTCTTTGTCCTCCTGAATATTATAAGGAATGCAAGGATAAAATATTTTTTTGATGCCTCGTTGGACTAAATCAGCCATATGACCATGAACAAGTTTGGCAGGATAACAAATTGACTCTGAAGGGATGGTTTCCATGCCCATTTCATATAATTTATGCGATGACCGTCCCGACAAAACGACGCGATAACCTAATGTTGTAAAAAAGGTAAACCAAAATGGATAGTCTTCATACATGTTCAATACGCGTGGTAACCCGATCGTTCCCCGTTTTGCTACAGAAGCCGCCAGAGGTACATATTGAAAAAGACGTTTATATTTGTACTCATAAATATTAGGAATGCCAGAACCAGCCTTTTCTTTGCCCACTCCTCGTTCACAACGGTTGCCTGCAGAATATTTCTGGCCGTTTGAAAACAGCTGCGTCGTAATCAGACAATGATTTCCACAGAAGGAACAACGGTGCATTGTCGTATCTGACGAAAAGTTCTTCAGCTCCTCCGCTTGCAACAAAGTAGAGCACTGTCCTTCATAGCACCGCTCTTTGGCAATAAGGGCCGCACCATAGGCCCCCATAATCCCGGAAATATCTGGTCGAACAACATTCTTGCCAAGAATCTTCTCTAACGCACGCAGCACGGCATCATTGTAAAAAGTTCCGCCTTGAACAACAATTTTATCACCTAATTGATCAACATCTTTTAGCCGAATAACCTTAAACAAGGCATTTTTTACAACAGATAGGGAAATACCTGCTGAAATATCACTAACCTGAGCCCCTTCTTTTTGGGCCTGCTTCACCTTAGAATTCATAAATACAGTGCAGCGCGTACCAAGATCAACGGGCTGCTGTGATTTAAGACCTAAAAGAGCAAACTCTTTTACATCCATTTTCATGGATTGGGCGAAATTTTCGATAAAAGAACCACAACCAGATGAACATGCTTCATTGAGCATAATGGAATCAATAATCCCACTACGAACAAAAAAGCTTTTCATATCTTGCCCCCCAATATCGAGAACAAATGTAACACCAGGCAAAAAAGAATTCGCAGCTTTAAAATGAGCAACAGTTTCCACTTCACCAATATCCACTTGCAATGCTGCTTTAATAAACTGCTCACCATATCCTGTAACAGTGGAATTAACAATTCGAATCTGATCATGTAAATGGCTATATAACTCTTTCAGCGCTAAAATCACTGTGTCCAGCGGCTTGCCCTGATTACTACCATAGTAGGAATATAATAATTTTCCCTCATCACTAATAAGAGCAAGCTTCGTTGTTGTTGAACCGGCGTCTATTCCCAAATAAGCATTACCTGAATAATCAGCTATTTTTTCTCTTAACACAGCATCTTGAGCATGGCGTTCCTTAAACAATTGATATTCCTCGTCACTCGTAAAAAGCGGCTCAAGCTTTTCCTGATTATCTGCACTTAAATGAACCATTTTCGGCGTCCGTTCATATAAACATTCATAAGAAAAAGGTTCGCTTTGCGAAATAAGTGCCGCACCAATGGCCACAAAATAAGGAGAACTTTCGGGACTAATGACTTGGTCTTTCTTTAAATTCAATGTTTCAATAAATCGTTTACGCAGTTCCGATAAAAAATATAAAGGACCGCCCAAAAAAGCCACTTTTCCACTAATCGGCCGTCCCTGAGCCAAACTACTAATGGTCTGATTGACGACAGCTTGTAAAATAGATGCCGCAATATCCGCCTTAGGCACTCCATCATTCATAAGTGCCTGCACATCCGTCTTGGCAAATACGCCACACCGCGATGCAATCGGATAAAGCGTATGATATTGCTTGGCTAATCCATTGAGGCCGGCCGGATCCGTATGAAGCAAAGCAGCCATGTGATCAATAAATGCACCTGTCCCCCCTGCGCATACACCATTCATACGCTGTTCTACAGTACTGCCAAAATAAGTGATCTTCGCATCTTCCCCACCAAGCTCAATCACCGTATCCGTATTAGGTATAATATGCCTAACTGCCTTCGTACAAGCAATGACCTCTTGTACAAAAGGCAACTCCAGCGATTTCGATATGCCAATGCCTGCCGAACCTGTAAACATAACGGATAACATTTTCTGTTTCAGCATTCCTTGTGCTTTGGCAACCATTTCCTGAAGAGTCGTCGTGATATTCGAAAAGTGCCGTAAATACTGCTGAAAAACAATACTATTCTGTTCATCAAGAATAACCATTTTGATTGTAGTTGAACCAATATCAATCCCAACACGCAGCACTCTATTCATTTTCATACTCATCTCCTAAATGGATTACCAAAATAAATAGTTAGTCATTAAAATTGCGAAACAAGTACAATATAACATCTTCCTTAAAGAAAATATTCCACATAAATCTGAAAAATACCTTTCTACGTCGTTGAAGAAAAAGACGCTCAACAAGCAGCACTGACTGCATATTGAGCCTCAATAGAATGTATCTTTTTTACAAATAAGTCAAATTTAAATGAATGGGAGTCTCATCAGCTTGAAAATGCATCGTAATTTGAAACATCGTCTGTTTATAGACAATAAAATGTTTTTTCCCAACAATAGTAAATGGTGGCGTAATAGAAAAATGATAGTCCGTATCAATCAACGATGCCTTGAAACGTCCGGCAATCATGTTGATTAACTCGGCAACACCATCATACAATTCCGAATCAACTAATTCTTCAAGAACCGTTCCCGTCATAAACGAAATAATTGTTTGGGCATCTTTCTTGTCCATCGTAATAGACAACACGGCATTTCTACCGCTTAAAATCATCATAATGCCAGTAAGTTCATTTTGCCCTTGTCTACAAGCTTGAGTTCGTTCTTTCGTTTCACACATATCCAGACCAGCCATTGTAGCGAATACATCAATAACAGCCTGTGACAAACATTGCTGTAAAAACTTTCGATCTTGCTGCAAAAAATTACGCCCCTTCCTCAACACACTCCAGTACTTTTTTCATTAACTCCTCAATCGTAAACGGTTTCACAAGATAATTGATCGCCCCTGCTTGAATAGCTTTAATAATATTTTCCTTTTCACTCTCTGTAGTCACCATCATAATGGGTATATCCGGGAATGACTCACTATTTTTTACTTTCAGTAAAAAATCCATACCATCCATACCAGGCATATTCCAATCTAATAAAATCAATCCAACGTCTTTTGACTGTGCTAATATTTTCAAAGCTTCCATACCATCTGCCGCTTCCAATAATTCAAAATCTAACAATTCCACGCCGCTACGAATAATCTTCCGGATAATGGCCGAGTCATCAACGGATAATATTTTCATGCATCTCCACTCCTTAGTCGATAAAAATTAGCACTGTCGTAGTTCTCGGCTTCATAGTCATCCTGATAATTTAAAAACACCTCTGAATTGCCCCAAATCAGCACGCCTTTATCCTTTAAAGCCGCAGTAATTTTATGAACAACTTCTGTTCGGAACAAATCTGAAAAATAAATAGCTACATAACGAAAAAATATTAGATCGAATTTTCCTAAGAACAAAAAGCTCTCTTGCAAATTAAACTGTTTGAATTGAACACGTTCTTTAATGTGCTTATCTAATGTCCAAATTCTACCTTTCTGCTCAAAATACCTGTCACGATATTCTTTACTTAATCCCCGTGCCATAGAAATATTGTCGTATTTCCCCATCTTAGCCATACGCAATACTGTATGAGAAATATCCGTAGCCAAGATTTCAAAATGATCTAATGTAATATCTTGAATATGATGCTCTACTAAGTAGTGGTCCAGGCACATCGCAATAGAATACGGCTCCTGTCCACTCGCACAAGCAGCACTCCATATGCGAATTTTGTCACAACTTTCTTGTCTAAGGGCCTGAATATATTCGGGTAATAGTTTTTGCTCCATGATTTTCCATGGCGTCTGTTCTCTAAACCATAATGTTTCATTTGTTGTCATGGCATCAATAATTTTTTCCGCTAAATTTTTTTGTGATTGTTGACTAAGTAGCCAATAGAGTTCTTCAAAACTATCTAACCCAAATTGAATTAAAAACTTTGATAACCGACTTTCAATGAGATAGGCTTTCTCATTCAAAATACGAATCCCGCACTGTTCTTCAATATAGCGTTGAAATAATTGAAATTCTTGTGAAGACAAGCTCGTATTCATTCATCATCCACCCTATGCTAACAAAATCTGCCTTAACCTATGCGGTATTTGCTTTAAATCAACGCTTTCATCCGATAATCCAGCAACAGCAATACTGCCTGGCATACCATATACAACACTACTGCGCTCACTTTGCGTCATACAGTAGCAGTCACAAGTTTGCTTCATAGCCATTACGCCCTGTTTACCATCCCGTCCCATACCCGTAAGAATCAACGCGAGGACTTTTTTCCCGCTATACACTTCTGCAATGGAGTGAAATAAAACATCAGCTGCCGGACAAACACCATTTACAAACTTATCCTTCGCCAAGTGAATTATTTTTTGACCACTCGCACTTTTTTTAACTGTCATGTGTTGACCGCCAGGAGCAATAAAGATGTGGCCAGTCTGAACAACGTCTTCTGCCTTTGCTTCAGAAACAGGCAATTTGCAGTTTCTATTTAATGTTTCAGCTAAGAGCTTCGTAAAATCTTTTGGCATGTGCTGGACAATGAGAATAGGTTGTTTTATGGCGGCAGGAAGTCCCGCTAACACAGTGCCTAACGCCTCTGGGCCCCCAGTTGAAGAAGCAATAACAATCACATCCGGTTTTCCCTTAAAATCTCCTTGTTTCATAGGAAGGATTTCTGCTTTTCTGTCCTGATCCATTGTCAATCCGCATTCATTCCTAAAATGCATGGATTTTTGGACCATAATTTCTAAAAACGTCGAACGTAAAATATTTTGCAGCCAAACAATACTGGAGTTCTTCTCTTTATTTGGTTTCAAAACATAATCAATAGCACCATGTTTTAGCGCCCCCATCGAAACTACACTCTGTTCTACCGCTTCAGCACTTACCACAATAACCATCATTTCTGGATAAGAATGTTTCATTTGTTCCAACGTCTCAAGGCCCGC
Organism: Pelorhabdus rhamnosifermentans; assembly: GCF_018835585.1. Classification (NCBI taxonomy): domain Bacteria; kingdom Bacillati; phylum Bacillota; class Negativicutes; order Selenomonadales; family Sporomusaceae; genus Pelorhabdus; species Pelorhabdus rhamnosifermentans. The sequence goes on along the minus strand of NZ_JAHGVE010000011.1, from coordinate 45,888 downwards.
TGCTTTTGTCATCAAAGCACCTAACAATACAACATCATAAGTTTGTTGTTTCAGCCTTTCCAAGGCAATCTTGCCATTTGATGCCGTTTGCACAGCAATGGCCAGCCCTGTACCATACACAGCATCAGATAATATTTTCCGATCCATTGCATTTTCATCAACAACAAATACTTTTAGTTTTTCCACTTGATACCCCCACCAATTCTATCCCTAACAAATCAAAACATCATATTTTAAACCGTTTCGTTAATTGCGCTAAATCTGTCGAAATAGCCACAAGTCCATCGGCCGCCTTACGTGTTTCCGCCCCTTTTGCAGCGGTATCGTTCGAAGCTTTATCCATCTCACTGATACTGCGAGAAATTTCTTTTGTATTCGTAGCAAAAACCTGAGCTGTTTCAGCCATTTCGTTCACACGGACCGAAGCCATTTCTGTACTCCTGGCAAGTTGACTGACAGCCATAGATAAATCACTGACAGAATGAGCTGTATCCTTAACACCTTGGGTGCTTTCAAGAGCACCATGCGCAATATGAGATGATCTTTCAGCAATATTATTCATTTCATCTGATATTAAATTCACCTGTCCAGCAGCCTTCACAATAGCAGCTGAAATATTCCCAATAACAGCAGACTGTTCCGTTACAGCAGCAGCAATATTTTTACTATTACCACTGACATTACTAATGACTTGTGTAATTCCACTGACAGCCCTCACAGCATCAGCCATTTCCGCTTGCATCGTTTCAATCTGACTAGCAATTTCATCTGTTGCCCCAGATGTCTGCTTGGCCAATTCTTTAACTTCATTGGCTACAACAGCAAAACCCCGCCCCGCCTCTCCTGCTCCAGCAGCTTCAATAGCGGCATTTAAGGCCAACATATTCGTTTGATCCGCAATATCATCAATTAAATTAACAATCTTGCCAATATTTTTAGATAATTCACTCAGCCTATTAATAATAAACGTTGTCTCCTTAGCCTGATGTTCCGCCTCTTTCGATACAATAATGGATTCTTCACAATTTTTGCTTACTTCATTCAAAGAAAGATTAATTTCTTTTACCGCCGTAACAACATGCGCTACAGAGCCCGAAACCTCTTTTGATGAACCAGCTACAACATTAATTCCTGTGGACATTTTTTCTACAAGCTTCGTCACTTGTATCAAATTAACTGAAGCCTGCTCCGAAGCTGAAGCTAAGCTCTGAATGGTAGCCGATATTTCTTCTGTAGCAGCCGAAATAGAATGAATTTGATCATTTGTAGCAACAACAGCCTCAGCCACCTGCTGAGTTTGTTTTGTAACAACGGACACAGCCGAATTCGAACCACTTGTAAGAACGCTCATTTCCTCACTGTTCGATGCGACTGTCTCCGATACCTGAAGCATATGGGTAGAGGACTGATTCAAAACATGTGTCGTATTAGAAATATCCTGCACCATTTTACGCAAAATCACAATAAACTTATTAAAAGAAACGATAAGCCCACCAATTTCATCATGAGTAACAACTTTTTCCTGAACCGTAAGATCACCGTTTTCAACAAGTATCATCAAGGCTTTTAACCGTTCAATCGGCCGTGTAATAAGCAGCGTAATCCATGCTGTTAACCCGAGTGCTGCTAAACAACAAATCACGAGTAAAACCAGCATTTCCTTTGTTGCTGTTTTAGCAACTTGTCCATTGCTTTGTGCTCTTTGCCCCGCCTGCGTTACTTGCAGATCAATAAACGAATCAAATACTTGCCCCAATTCATTGGCCTCTTGCATTTCTTTGTCATTATACAACATAGCCGCTGCTTGATTTTGGCCAGTCAATGCTAATTCTAATACTTCGCCTTGCGTAGACTGCCAATTCTTATAAATTGTTTTTAATTGACTAAATTTCTGATAAGATTCCTCCCCTTGCTGATTTTTTTCAAAATCAGCGATCTTCTGATCCAGTACCTGAGAAAGAGTGAATATATTTTTAACAACTTGCTGTTTTTTTCTTTGATCCGGTTCCATTATAATTTGTCCGGTATTAGATAGAATCTTTTGATAGGCAATAGCTGCCTGGCCTAGACTCGCAATAGGCATCGTATCTTTTTCATATAAATCATGATCGATGACAGCAATATTTTGAATATTAATTATTCCTACCATACCGATTAAGCACGAAATAGCAACGAGAATCAGAAAACAAACCGCTAGTTTCTTTTTAATACCTAAATTTCTAAACCCTTCCATAAGATAGTCCCCTCTCTAGGCTCAGCAAGGCAATGAATTTGTTTTAGCACCAAATATTTTAGGAATATCCAGGACAAGTATCAGTTGATTCGTACACCTCACAACCTCAGAAATATAACAGTCTTGTCCGTTTTTCATTTGAGCTGGCGGCTCTTCACACATATTGGATGTTATATCCATAACATCACCCAGTTTGTCAATAAAAAAGCCTGCTTGATTGAACTCATCAGCATAATTTCTTAAAATAATGCAGTGATTTCGCTTAGTCATTTCGGCTGATTGAAACTGCAGTATGGCCGCTAAATTGAATAAAGTAATCACGGTTCCCCTTAGATTTAAAAGTCCAACAATCTCATCCGACTCCCCAGGAACAATCGTGTAAGAAACATTCTGATTAATCTCTTTCGCAAAAGCTATATCCATGCCATATACATTTGCACCAAGCTGAAATGTTAAGATTTTTCCTGTCATAGGGACTGTCCCCCTTGTGCCAAAATTCTCCCTTTTTCGGCCTCACAGTAAGCCATGTGAAAGAGTTCCTCAGCATGAACACTCAAAACAATTTTATCATGCAAAAGAACTGAACCCCATAGCCCTTTCGCTTCAGGTCCACCTTCTAGAACTTGCAGTGAAGCTTGAACGGTATCAACAATTTTTGATACGACCAACGCTACGGCAGGCCTGAATTTTTTCAGTATCACAAGATAAGCTGTTTGCTGTAACACAGAATTCATGGTAATAGGGAGATAGTCTTCCGGCCTAATTAGCTGTATAATCTTTCCTTTCACATGATAATACTCCTTACTTCCCATTCTTTCAATCTGCTGTTCCTGAACTTTCTCAACTCGTGCAATCATCGTTAAAGGCAGAGCCAGTATTTCCGGACCAGAACATTGAAAAAGAAGTACTTCTTGCTCGTCCGAATTTTGTTGATCCATTATAAACACATCAGTAGAAAATTTTCGAACCGCTTGCTCCACCACAAGCAAGCTTGCCGCCTTGGCAATGCCATCGACATCTAACACCAGAGCGATCCTACCATCCCCTAGGATAGTCACGCCAGAATAAGCCTGTTGTTTCTTTAAATAACGCGAGAGAGGCTTAACTAAAATTTCTTCCCAATCATCAATCGAATCAATGACAAGACCAAATTTCTTTGTTCCTGTTTTTAAAATCAATATCTTGGCAGCCAAAGACTGAGAACATTCAGCATGAGGCACGCCAATAACATCAGTAAGATGAATGATTGGAACTAACCCGTCGGACATTCTAATCACCTCATACCCTTGGACCCATTCGATTTTCCTCGCGGTCAAGTCAGAACCCATGCGTACAATTTCTTGTAAATTCACTTGAGGCAAAGCAAAAGAATGCTCGTCAATAGTAATAATCAGTGAAGGAATCACTGCCAAACTCAAGGGTAAAATCAACCGAAAAGTAGTACCCTTATTGATTACTGTATAAACTTCTACAGTTCCCCCTAATTTCTCAATGTTTGATCGGACAACATCCAATCCCACACCACGTCCGGAAAGCTCATTGACTTGGTTCACAGTAGAGAGGCCCGGCAGAAAAATCAGTTGAATCAGCTCAACCTCGCTCATCTTTGCCGCTTGCTCGGCAGTAATTACTTCTTGACGCAAAGCTTGCTGCTTAATCTTATCTAAATGAAGCCCTGCCCCATCATCTTTCATATCAATAATAACACGGCCACTTTCATGATAAGCCTTGATTTCTAACTTTCCCCTTGGATCCTTGCCTAGTTTCTTTCGTACCGCTGGTAATTCAATACCATGATCCAAAGCATTACGAACTAAATGCGTAAAAGGATCAACGAGACCTTCAATAATAGATTTATCTAATTCAACATGCTCACCTTGTATTTGCAAATCAAGGTTTTTCCTCAATTTTTTTGATAACTCGCGTACTAAACGCGGCATAGAATGAAATAAATTCGCTACAGGTTGCATCCGGGTACGCATAATTTTTTCCTGCATTTCTGTAATGGTATGATCCATTTTTTGTAGAATAGGCCGAATACCTGGTACCGGTTCTGTGCAGTTTGCAAGCGTTCGTACTAACTGATTTCTTGCTAAAATCATTTCACTAGACAAATTTACTAACTCATTTAACACATCCACAGCAACTTTAATTCGTTCTTCAACATGATTCGAGTGAAAAGCTTTTTCATCCTCAAAAAAACTTTGCGGCTCTTCCACTGATAATGCTGGAAGAACCGCTTCTTGAGCATCGGGCCCTCGCTCCGCTTCTACTAACAATTGAAATATTTCTGCTTCTTGTCTATGAATATCAAGTTGCACAATTTCACTTTCGATTGCCCCCAAAGCCATGACAACAAGCTCATGCTCTAAAACTGTACTAAATAGAAAAACCACCTTTTTACCCGAAACTGGAAGCGTACTTGTCTGCGCTGAATTATCGCGTATATAATAAGTAAGCAACGTACCAATAGACTGAATATTGCTCGCCATATTGACACAAAATTCTTCTTCATTCCCATTATTCAAAAAAGATTTTGAAATAAATTGATAAAATTTTCGACCATGCTTACAAATCTTTTTTAATTTCTCACGATATTTCATGCACCAATCGTCTGTTTTACCTTGCTTTTGGGATGATACGCATAATAAAGAAGTCCCTTGATCTAATGTAATAACAGCGCGCAATTTTGTTATGTAATGAGAAATATCAACTGTTTCACTATCTGCAACATGCTCTAATAAGTTCTTTAGTTCATCATTTGCTTCCAATAATATATCTGTGATCTGTAACCCAACAATCACAGTTTGACTTCTTATTTTACCAAGCACACTTTCCATGGCATGCGATAAGTCGACGATATTTTTCAGTTCAAAAAATCCAGCCGTTCCTTTAATACTATGAGCTGCACGAAAGATTTCATTTATGAGTTTTTGATTATATTGACCCTGCTCCCATTGAAGCAATCCTACCTCAATGGTTTCAGTATGTTCCTTCGCGTCAATGACAAAGTCTCGCAGCAAGTTCTCATCATCGATCACACTAAGCACCTCTTTTTAATCTACACAGAGACTCCATTGAGCCCGTCCCTCCTGCTTTGCTTGATACAAAGCACTATCGGCATGCTCAACGAGTGTTTTATAAAACAACTGGGGCTTGGGAATCATCGTAGCAATGCCTAAACTAATCGTAACATAAGAATGAATCGGTGAATTCTTATGAGGCAAAGCAAGCGAATCTATTTTTTTTAGAATTCTTCCTGCGACTGTCTGTCCACCGTCAGAATTCGTATTAGGTAAAACAATGGCAAACTCTTCACCGCCATATCGAGCAACAAGATCACTAGGACGATGAATACCTGCTGCTAATAACTTAGCGATTTTTTTTAAACATTCATCTCCAGCTTGATGACCATATGTGTCATTATAGAGCTTGAAAAAGTCGACATCAACCATGACCAAAGTTAATAATTCCTCTTTCCGCAAAGCACAATGCCAGGTTTGAGATAAATATTCTTCTAAGCGTCGACGGTTAGCAATACCTGTCATTTCATCAATCCTTGAAAGCTCTTTTAACTGGCTATTGGCTGCACTTAACTCTCGCATAACGTTTTCCATTACTTTTGTTGTCTCATGCAAAGAGTGATTTCGTTGCTCCAGTTCATATTGATAAGTCAAAGTACGTCTCCCCACAGCTAACCGACAGTTAAGCTCTCCGGCAGCTATAGGCTTCGTTAAAAAATCATCTGCTCCTGCTTCAAAACCTCTGACTACGTCATCGGCATCATTCTTTTTGCCTGTTACCATAATAATATAAGTCTGAAGTGCCTTCTCCCCTCCTTTGATGGTCTGACAAAGTTCAATACCATCCATTCCTGGAATAACCCAATCCAGTAGTACAATAATAGGTTCATCAATAACCCCAAGTATTTTCCATGCACTCAAACCATCCGCAGCAAACAGTACTTCATAACCCCAATTTTTTACAAGTGCGGCATATATTTTTCGCATACTTTGTTCGTCGTCAATAATTAACAACTTCATTCTATCTCACCTTTGTTGTATATATAATACCAACAATATATAATATAACATATTTTATCCAAATTTGAACAATGAATCATATGATAGTGTACCTATCTATAAAAATATTCCGTATCACATAAAAGTGATACGGAATACCTTATTTTATCGCTATCCTGTTTTCCTTATTGATTAGTGATTTTTTCAGCAAGAATTAGAGCACTATGGCGGTATCCATAGACGAAATAAAAGACAAGCCCCAGACCCGTCCAAACAGCATAACGAATCCACGTTTCAACAGGCAGACTGTAAATAAGATAAACACAAGAAAGAATGGCTGCCGGTGCAATAAAATAAACAGCAGGACAACGAAAGGGACGCGGTAAATCAGGTGCCCTCTTACGTAATACAAGTACACCCACAGCAGTTGCCAAAAAAGCAACAAGTGTCCCAATATTCACGAGTTCAGCCATAATATGAACCGGCGTAAATCCAGCTATGATAGCAACAAGAATACCTGAAATAGTAGTAATAATATGAGGAGTTCCATATTTAGGATGGACCTTGCAAATGGCGGCAGGAATCAATCCATCACGGGACATGGCAAAAAAGATCCGCGTTTGACCATACAAAAGCGCCATCAAAACAGTTGTCAAACCAGCGATAGCCCCGGTGCCCACCAAAGCCGAACCTAAATTATAACCGATTTGCCGCAAGGCGAATGCCACGGGTTCAGCATTATTAAGCTCTTGATAAGGTATAACTCCAGTAAGCACAGCCGAGACAGAAATATAAAGGACGGCACAGATAATTAACGATCCAATAATACCGATCGGCAAATCACGATTGGGATGCTTACATTCTTCGGCAGCCGTTGCCACACAATCAAAACCAATGTAGGCTAAAAACATGGCAGCAGCTCCAGTCATAACGCCAGAAAATCCAAATGGCAAAAATGGCGACCAGTTGGCTGTATTTACTTTAGGCCCAGCTAAAAATAAAAAGATGAAGACAGCTAATAACTTCACACCTACTAAAAACTTATTTAGCGTAGCACTCTCTTTGGTACCGTGCAATAGAAGTATGCTGAGAAACAGCAATATAAACATAGCTGGCAAATTAATAATCCCACCATCAGCAGCAACGGCAGTCCAAGCTTTAGGAACAGCCATGCCTGCTGATTTAAAAAGACCCATAACATATGCCGACCATCCTGCCGCAACAAGACTCGCCGCAATCATATATTCGAGAACCAAACTCCAACCAACAATCCAGGCAAAAAATTCTCCCAAGGCCGTATAGGAATAGGTATAGGCACTGCCAGCAAACGGTACAGCAACTGCCAGTTCTGAATAACATAAAGCACAAAATATACAGGCAATCGCTGATAATACTAAGGAAATGATAATACCAGGTCCGGCATAGGTAGCAGCTACAACTCCCGTAAAAACAAAGATGCCTGTCCCCATAATACACCCGACGCCAAGCAAAACTAAATCAAGTGCTCCCATATTTTTTTGCAATTTCTGTTGATTTTGTTTTTCCTGAAAAGACGCAAGGCTTTTTGTCCGAAATAAACTCATGTAATAAACCTCTTTCAATGATTAAATTTAAGTATGTTTAACAATCTTAGTTAACAACTTTACCCTGTCATTTACCCGTGTAATAATAACACATATACAAAAAAAGTTCAAAATAAAAAGCATCCTGAAGATAAAGAAGACCAAAAGTCCACTCTACAAGGATGTTTATATAAATAGAATGTCTTTATATCATTAGGCTTAAATGGTTTGAACAACATTTTCAGCTACAAGAAAATCCATTCGTTTAATCGAATCAAAAGTATAAGATCCCACATGGGCTGTCGCTACGACATTCTCCAAATTTTCCTTGATTAAGGGATCATCCACAACAGGTTCAATATCGAAAACATCAATAGCCACACCCGCAATTTCGTCGTTCTTAAGAGCCTCAAGCAGAGCACGTTGATCCACGAGACCTGATCGGGCAGTATTAATTAAATAAGCTGTTCGTTTCATTAAAAAAAATTCCTTCACCCCGATAAGTCCTCGCGTCTCTTCATTCAATGTACAATGCAAAGTAATAAAGTCTGCTTTGGCAATAAGCTCTTCTTTGGTACATAAGGTAATACCATTCTTTTTCAAATAATTTTTATCGGGATGACCTGTATAAGCTAAAATGTTCATACCAAAACCTTGTGCACGCTTGACAACGGCTTTTCCAATCCGTCCCAAACCGATAATACCTAATGTTTTTCCCCATACATCACGACTAATAGGACGATGCCAATGGTTCTGACGTAATTGAGCATCAATAACAGTCACCTTTCTTGCCACAGATAACAAAAGGGCAAATGCTAGATCAGCAACCGTTTCATTGCCGGGCATGGCTGTTGTTGTTTTAATTTGCACTCCCGCCCTTTTCGCCGCAAGAGCATCAATATTTTCAATACCCACACCATGCCTGGAAACGACTTTTAAATTTCGACAATACTCAAAAACAGTATGGTTCATCTCATCCGAACTTGAATAAACAACAATGGCATCAAGCGACTGCTCTGCATCTACATTGATAATATCCTGGGCACTCATGGCATGATCTGTCGAGTTCCAAATAATATGACAGTCATTTTCTTCGAAGTATTGAATAAGTTGCTCTTTATGCTCGCGGTCCAGTTGACTGCCAAAACTTTTCGATGTAATCAATATATTTTTCACTTTTTCTCACTCCCTAATATTGACGACATAGAGCGGCTTCTTATGACAAAGTACTCGATCAATGTTATCAAGTGACATGCGTAGCATCTCTCCAAAAGATCCTATTGTAACACCTGCAATATGAGGTGTTACAATCAGACGTTGGCGTGCCTTGAATGAAAGATTTAATAAAGGATGATCAGACTGTGGCGGCTCAGGCGATAAAACATCTACTGCCGCTCCGCCGATATGGCCTAATTCAAGCATTTCAGCCAAAGCCACCTGATCAACCACTTCCCCCCGGGCTGTATTCACCAAAAAACTTCCATTAGGCATAAGCATCAATTCATCTCGCCCAATTAAGCCCTGTGTTTCCTTCGTCAAAGGGACATGGAGACTCAGCATCGAACAACCTTTCAATAGTTCCCGTAATGGTGCATACTGAATGCCTAGCTCTTGTTCAATTTTTGCCGCTGAGCCGAAGCAGTCATAATACTGCACTGAAGCCCCCAAAATTTTTAAAATTTGTGCAACCCGTCGCCCAATAGCCCCCATCCCAACCAATCCAATCACGCTGCCCGCCATATCATTCAATCCATGTGCTAACAAACTCTTTCTCACTTCGCTGTACTTGCCAGCTTTTGTTTCGCTATCAGCGACAATCACTTGGCGTTGCAGGGCAATTATGAGCCCAATGGTATATTCGGCAACAGCATTGGCATTGGCACCCGGAGCATTCGCTACAGGAATCCCCTCATTTGCGGCAGCTTCAACATCAATCAAATCAAAGCCTGCCCCAACAGATTGAATCAATTTGATATGACGGATTCGTTTCAGTATAGAAGCATTAATCTCTGGAAAAGTCGCTGGCACAAACAGACAATCGGCACCTTCACAAGCAGCAACTAATTCATCCTCCGTAGCAGGTGTGACAAAACGGACATTCCATTTTGCCGGTATCTCAACATGAGAAGCATCAAATCGCCATTTAGGCACTACACTCACAATGATTGACATAAAAACAGCCTTCTTTCTCTTTAATTTATAACTTTCTAAGTACTTTCATAGCCTCATCAATGCGCTCCAATCCGATACGACAGTCATCATAAGATACAGCATAAGATAGCCTGAAGTGGCCGTTGCCTCCCTGACCAAAAGCCAATCCATCGACTACAGCGACACCTTCATGATTCAATAAATAATTGGCAACTTGCGCCGATGTAATATTAGGCAATGTAACGCGAGGGAAAGCATAAAAAGCACCTTGCGGTATTCCGTTGAGTTCAAGACCTGGAATTTGCTTCAGCCTGCCAAGGACAAGCAATCGGCGCCGGGCAAATTCCCGCACCATAGACTCTACACACTCTTGAGACCCTGTAAGCGCCGCAATGGCCCCATACTGGGCAAAGGTGCACAAGGACAGCATAACATTCTGCTGAAGACGAATAGCTGCGCCAATGATTGTTTCCGAAGCTGCAATATAGCCGATACGCCAACCTGTCATTGCATAAGTTTTTGACAAAGTACCACAAATAACAGTCCGCTCTTGCATACCTGGAAAACTAGCTGGCGATACAAAGTTTCCTTCATAAATCATTTTGTCATACGCCTCATCAGAGATCAGGATTAAATCATTTTCTACAGCAAAATCAGCCACTTCTTTTAATTGTTCTTTCGTTAAACAACCTCCTGTAGGATTATGTGGTGAATTGACGAGGATGGCTTTGGTTCGCCGTGTTAATGCACGTTTAGCCGCTGTTAAATCATAGGAAAAATTTTCATCTGGCTCAAGTGGAATTTTCACAGGAATACCACCAGCCAATTGAATAGCGAGGGCAAATGGACCAAAAGAAGGATCAGGAATAATCACTTGGTCTCCATCATTTAATAAGCTTAAAAAAGTTAAATATAGGGCTTCTTGTCCTCCCGCTGTCACCATGATTTCTTTTTCTAAGTCATAATTCAATTCTTTATCTATTCTGAGCCGCATGGCCAGTGCTTCACGTAAAGCAGGCAGTCCATTATTAGGCGCATAATGGACATATCCTTTATCAAGAGCTACTTTCGCCGCTTCTTTAATATGAGACGGCGTATCAAAATCTGGGCGCCCTATTTCAAAATGAATCACTTTTTTCCCTTGCGCTTCTATTTCATTGGCCCGCTGAAATACCTTTCGAATTCCCGCAAAAGAAATATCTGTCAACCTATTTGAAATAATTGGTAAATAGTCCATCACAATACCTCCTCAATTTTTTTGTCTATTCCATTATTGCTCCGCTTATTGGAATCTCGGTAAGTTGAATATTTCAAGTTAACTCATCAAAGATGAGTAGCTATGTACAGTATAAAATTTACCACAACCACCTATGATAAATAGGCGTGCCAAAATTAGATAATGATTCTAATTCGGCACGCCATTGTGACCTATTTTATACATATACAGGAAATTATTTTGTTTTCTAATTTTTTACTATTCGATAAAAATAACTATTTTCCTGCAAAAATTGTTCAATTTTCATTATTTTCATGAATCAAATGAGAAACTCAAGCAGGACTTTATAAATACAGCTAGAATAGTACATGCTAGAATTTACTGATAGTCGATGTTCCACAATAAATAACTATGATACCCGTAATAAGATTCTAGCTATTTTTACGGATCTTCTATCGACTCATAATTCAAATTCACTCAACGTCGAGTAGGTATGAAGGCTTCCTTCTTATCTACTCTTATTTTTTAAGGAGGAATAGAAATGAAGAAAGTTGTAATTGTTGGCGGCGGCTGGGCAGGTTGTGCTGCAGCACTAGCTGCACGAAAAGCAGGCTCTGACGTAGAATTATTTGAACGAACAGATATGCTGCTTGGCACAGGTCTCGTTGGGGGTATCATGCGGAACAATGGGCGTTTTACTGCAACTGAAGAAATGATTGCCATGGGTGGCGGCGATTTATTCAAAGTCTGTGACAACAATTCTCGACACAAAAACATTGAATTTCCAGGACACAAACATGCTAATTTATATGATGTATCTCGCATTGAACCAGCCGTTCGCAAGACACTGCTTGATGCGGGAGTCAATATTCATTTAAAATCCCGTATCAAAGATATCGTTGGGCAAAATGGAAAAATCATGAAAGTCATTGCCGACGTATATCATAGTAATGAAGTCATTGAAGCGACTGGTGATGCCTTTGTCGACACGGCTGGTACAGCGGGACCCCAAGTAAACTGCATGAAATATGGCAACGGCTGCGCCATGTGTATTTATCGCTGCCCTACTTTCGGACCACGCTTTAGCATTGCTGCCAAGGCTGGTGTAAAAGAAATCATCGGTCAAAAAGCGGATGGTACTTTTGGTGCTATGAGTGGTTCCTGCAAACTTCACAAAGACTCCCTGGCTCCTGACGTAAGAGAAAAACTTGATCGCACAGGTGTCTGTGTTATTCCAGTGCCTTCACACCTGCAAAAAAGTATGGCCTCTCTTGGCCAAAAAGCGTGTCAGCAATATGCCCTGAAAGAATTTGCTGAAAACATTGTCCTGTTAGATACGGGGCATGCTAAACTCATGTCAGCTTATTATCCACTAGACCTGCTGCGCCAAATTCCAGGCTGCACGAATGCCCGTTTTGAAGATCCCTATTCAGGTGGTATTGGTAATTCCATGCGTTATTTTGGTATGCTGCCAAGAGACAATTCCCTGAAGGTAGAAGGACTGCAGAATGTGTTCTGCGGCGGTGAAAAGGCCGGTCTATTAGTTGGCCATACCGAAGCAATTGTAACAGGAACGCTAGCAGGTCATAATGCAGCACGCTGCGCTGTCGGTCTGTCTCCCATTGAAATCCCGCAAAGCCTAGCTTGTGGTGACGCCATCGCTCATGTAAGAGAGAAGATGCAGACCAAAGAGGGTCTAACAAAAAAATATACTTTTTCCGGTTCTGTATATTTCGAAAGCATGAAGGAAAAAAATCTTTACACAACAGATATTCAGCAAATTAACACTCGTGTCCAGCAAGCCAATATGACAGACTTTTTTGCCATCCCCCTTGCACAGCCCCATTTAGACGCAGCTGCCACGAAAAAAAGGTAGGGGAGAAACTGCATGCACACTGTCACACTATCTGTCGCTGACGGACTATTTATGTTTTTCGTGATTGTTACCCTCGGCTGCCTCGCAACACGGCGAGATGCCTTACTGCCTACTTCGCTGGGACTTCTCGTAGTTGGTTCTGTACTCAAAGGCAATATTATGGGCGGACTCATGGTAACCTTCAACGCCATCCTTGCTGCCACTACAGATTTACTGAATATTATTATTGTTATTGCCTTGGTAGTCATGATGACGAAAACAATGGAAGATATGGGCTCAGACCGCCTAATGGTTACTCCCATCCGCAGTCTGTTAAGCAAACCCAGTATATCCTACTGGGTAATTGGCTTAGCCATGCTTGTATTGTCCTGGTTTATTTGGCCAACGCCAGCTGTGGCTCTATTGGGAGCTCTTGTGCTTCCACTAGCCATTGTTGGCGGATTGCCGCCTATCATAGCCGCTATGTCCTTATCCATATTTGGCAAAGGCATTGCCTTATCGAGTGATTTTATTATACAAGGAACACCTTCTGTAACCGCCAAAATGACGGGAATACCTGTTGCTGATATTATGACTGCCAATATGCCTGTCTGGGCAACTGTATCGGTAATTGCCGCTATTACAGCTTTTATTATCGCCAAACGGACTATTAACAGCAAAGACAAAACACGGGCTGAAACAACGATAAGCAATGAAGAAATGGCCAAGCGAGCTGTGGCCGCTACGGCTACCTTCAAGGTAAGTCCAATTGGCAAGATCATGGCTTGGTTTATTCCACTGGCTTTATTACTTGACGTCTATTTTATGTTTCAGTTCAACCTCAAAGGCGGCGATGCAACAGCGCTAATCGGCGGCACCGTGCTCATGATTACCATGATTAGCGCTATTTTCCAATACAAAGGCGACGCTTTTGCCAAGGTAATGGGACATGCCCGCACTGGCTGGATGTTTGCTGTAAAGGTATTCGGACCCGTTGTCATTATCGCCGGTTTTTTCTGGCTTGGCGGCGATTCGTTAAAAGATATTCTCAAAGACAAAAATGCTCAAGGGCTCATGTTTGACTGGGGATATTTTATTGCCGCCTACATCCCCATTAACACTTTCATGGTATCCATTATGGTTACCATTGCCGGAATGCTGGCCGCCTTTGACGGATCCGGCTATGCGGCCATTCCTTTAGGGGCAAGCATCGCTATGGCTTTAGGCAAACCGATTGGTGCCAATGTTGCAATACTTGCCTCTCAAGCCCAAATGGCAGCTATTTGGACAGGTGCTACACTTGTCCCATGGGGCTTTCTGTCAGTCACAGCAGCCATGGCAGGCGTTGACCCATCCGATCTAGCCAGACGAAACTTGTGGCCAACGTTGCTCGGTCTAGCAGCTGGCATAGTGATCACGACCGTTTTAGCGTAATAGCGCATCATAAGAAACCAAAAAAGACTGACACCCAAAGGTGCAGTCTTTTTTGGTATGAAATCGGTTAAGGCAAAAAGATGCCTTCAGGATCAATTTTGTTATAAAGTAAGTCAACCTGTTTCTTCGTAGGTGGTAATGTTTCTCCTGATACACGCGAAACATTGAGTTTAAAGCCCACATTATCTACGACATCCTGAACAGTAAAGCCAGGATGCACTGTATCTAGATACATTTCTCCTGTTTCATCAAAACGAAACACTGCCATATCCGTAATAACAGTAGAAACGCCACCTTTAAAATAGGAGCCATAAACTTCCTGTTTCGAGGCCCATTCACCTGATGGCCATTTTTTGACGCGCCAGCCTGGTGAAGTTACATAATCCACGTGTTCTTTAAAACGGCGCTTTTCCTGCACCATAATAAATACCGTTCGTTTGGCATAGGAACAAATATCGGAGTTACCACCACTTCCTGTAAATCTCTTTTTCGGATGATTGTAATCACCGATAACCGTGCAATTCACATTACCATACTTATCAATTTCAGCTCCGCCTAGAAAACCAAGATCAACATACCCAGCATGGAGCTGTCCATAAAAAGCTTCAAATAATCCTGAAGCCTTCGAAGCCTGATAAGCACAACGAGCATCACCGACAGAAGTTGGAATATCTAAGGGCCTTCCATCAATACTGCCTGCTTCATAAATACAGACAGCATTCGGAGCCTGTTCCTTTTGCGCTAATGTAATGGCCAGCATGGGAAGCCCGGTACCAGCAAAAACAACGTCACCGTCACATACTTCCCTGGCAGCTGCAGCAGCTAATAAATCGATAGGTTTAAATTCGCCAGGTTTGCAGTATTCGCTAGAGTCAGCCATTATCTCTTCCCCCTTTTCATACGCGTTGAATAGCCCATGATTTGGCTGGCACGTAATTCTTCTAAATGACGTACACCGAGTTTTTCCAAGTATTCCTCGTGAGAATCAACGCCAAAAATCCACTCTTTAGCAAATTTATCAAAAGCTTCCTGACTCCGTACGTTACGATTATAATCCTTAAGGAACGTTGCATCAGAATCATAATAAAACTGCGAACCTGTCGGATGAGCAGCCCAAGGACATTCCACGATGTAGTCAATTTCGTAACCAGATGCTAAATTTGCTGTAGGATCGGAACGTAAATAACTGTCTGGAACAATTTCTTCACAAATAACGACGACTTTTTTTGAAGCTTTAATGACTTCTGCATCATTATAACTTTGCGAAAGAACGCGGACCGTCCCTTCATCACCCACAATTGGTGCATAAACCAACGCCACATCAGGATTGACAGCTGGTAGCAGCACACAATCACTCCGGCCAAAGAAAGGGTCTTTCGCCATGACATATTTTTGCGCTGGAATATTGCGATGCTTGCCGTCTCTTAAACCTGCATGAGCTAATTGATCATATTCCGGATTAAAAATATCTGTCCCCATCGCGAGTGCACAGGGAAAGAACGGCAGTCCCAAGGCCCCTGCCATCAATCGCCCAGCAGTATGACCATGGCTATAGTCATCAACAAGAACTTCACCGGCAATCTGCTTACGGGCTAAGTTCTCCCCGATTTTCCCCAGCATTTCTTGCCCCATCCAGGCACCTTCCCAGATTTTTACGCAGCCTGCACCGACAAGTAAATCGCTGTGATAGCCGCCTTGGACCTCAAACAAATGCAAATCCTTTTTTCCTTGTCTAATAAGCTCATAACAAAGTGCTACCGGACGTCTCCAGATGGTAAAACCGCTAAAAGTTATCTGATCACCATCATGAACTAGTGCACCGGCTTCTTTTAGTGTAATTTTTTTCGGTTTACTCAATGTAAGTTCTCCTTTATATTCACTTTATTGTGTTTCTACTTCACATAAGTAATAGCCTCAGGAGTAATACTTAATGATTCAGGCCCTGTTTCCGTCATAACAAAGCTATTTTCAATTCCAATCGCGCCGTCAGGAAAGATAAATTTAGGTTCAAGAGCAAATGTCATGCCAGGCAATAATGGATTCTTAAATCCCTTAGCGAATATCGGCCACTCATCTAATTCCAGACCAATACCATGGCCCAGGAATTTCACGCGATCTTTTTTATAACCCATGAAGTAATCTTGATAACCGAATTTTTCGGCCAATTTCAACGCCAGGAGATAAGGTTCTTCAGCTGGAGTACCTGGTTTCATGATTTTAAGTACTTCTGTTTCAATCTGTAGAGCCGCTTGAAAAGCCTGCTCTAGTTTGGGTGACAATTCTCCAATACAGAACATCCGAGTCTGATCGCCTGTATAGCCTTGAATAATTGACGTATAATCAATAAGCACCGGCTCATTGCGCCTTACTTTTTTCCAGCCAGCCCCATTGGGATGGGATACGCAAACACCTGGTCCACCAATGGGTCCATCAAAAAAGCTCGGGAAAAAGCCACTTTCACCGCTACAAACATCGCCATAGAAAAACTCCTGATTGAAAGCACGCAGCTTACAACAACCAGCGAAACCACGTTTACGTAATTCCGCTTCAAATAATGCCGCAAGTTCAATTTCAGGCATGCCTTCTCGCAAAAAATCAGGTACAGTCTTAAAAGCCTCGTCAGAAACTTTTAATGCCTTACGCAAGAACCCAATTTCATAAGATGATTTGATGACACGAATTTCTTTAATTGCCGGAGAAATATCGCTCAACTCAGCATTCGAAAAAATATTTTTATACATTTGATATAGATTAAAAGGCAATACATCTAATTCCATTCCAACATTATCCAAGCTTTTGTAACCAAAAGATGCGAGAAGGGTTGGAATTTCTTTAGGACTCCGAATAGCGACAATATTCATAAGCGGCGATTCATTCTTACCGCGTTGCAAACTTCTTTTTATCATCAGTACGGATTCGCCCTGAGCTGGTACATAAAGGAAAGCGTTTTGTACTGTCCCGGCAAAATAAAACATATCGCTGTTTAATAGAATAAGAGCTCCGTCAAGTCCCTGCTGACTTAACTTCTGCTGCAAATGAGCTGTCCTTGCATCAATTTCCGCTTTTGGGGTCAAATCCATAGCTGCTTTCTCTCCAGTTCCTCGTTACTTCTTCATATAGCGCTGCGCTACTTCTTCAGCAAGTGTATAAGGATCAATCTCCCTGGCAACTAATTGATCAACCATCTTTTCCGTTTCGCCTTGATCCTGCAATTCATTCAGCACAGGCTCGAAAATAGTCGCCCACAAGGCTTCATTCAGTTCAGCAGCAGCTTTACGACGCTTACGTTCTGCTAACAGATTACTTTCAATTAAGAACTTGTAATGTTCCTCAATCTTGTCACGTAAAAGCTCCACACTCTTGGCAAATTCCTTGGGCTCAAGGACACTGCCAACCTTTAAAATTGGAATGGTCCAGCCATTTTTGGCATTCGACCCGTTCTTTTTAGACATAGCAACAATATTGAGTAGTTCTTGATAGAGTTTTGCTGCGCCGTCCCGATCAGCCTTATTAATGACAAAAATATCGGCGATTTCCATCAATCCCGCTTTAATGGCTTGAATTTCATCCCCCATCCCCGGTACAAGCACAACAACTACTGTATGGGCATGGTTAATAATATCAACTTCTTGCTGCCCCACACCACAGGTCTCAACGATGATTTTTTCCTTCTCCAAGGCTTCCATAACATGAATTCCTTCGCCAACAGCCTTGGAAAGTCCACCCAAAGATCCTTTCGTTGCCAAGCTTCTTACAAATACAGCCTCATCTTCCGAATGCCGTAGCATACGAATACGATCACCCAATATGGCCCCGCCTGAAAACGGGCTTGTAGGATCCACAGCAAGTACGCCAATCGTTTTTTTATCTTGCCGATAAGTCGCAATGAGTTCATCTGTCAAAGTACTCTTCCCCGCACCGGGGGCACCAGTAATCCCAATAACATGGGAATTACTGGATGCAGTAAAAATTTCTCGCATGGCAAGATGCGTATTCGGTATTTGATCTTCTAAATTTCTAATAAGTCGAGAGGCGGCACGAATGTCTCCGGCCAAAACCCTCTTGCTTAAATCTTCCATCATGTCACGCCCTTGCGGTCACATTTGTATTGATCCATTCAACGATTGAATCCAGTGTCGTTCCCGGTGTAAAGATTTCTTTGAGCCCAGCTTCATACAAGGCAGGCATATCCTGTTCAGGAATAATGCCGCCGCCAATGACAATAATATCTTCGGCGCCTTTTTCTTTTAACTGTTTAGCTACTTCAGGGAACAAAAACTTATGTGCTCCTGATAGACAGCTTAATCCAACCACATCTACGTCTTCCTGAATTGCAACTGAAACAACTTGTTCAGGACTTTGGTGGCACCCTGTATAAATTACTTCAAAACCAGCATCACGAAAAGCTCTTGCTAGCACTTTGGCCCCACGATCATGTCCATCAAGACCGGGTTTAGCCACAAGTATACGAATTCTTCTATTAGACATCAAACTTACCTCCCTAAGTCAGTTAATCAGTGATTCCATTCATTCTTTCACTATTCGATTAGAATATGCCAGGATCACGATATTCACCATAAACTTCACGGTAAACATCACAAATTTCTTGAACGGTTGCATAATTTTTAACAGCTTCAATACAATAAGGCATCACATTGTCGCCTTTTTTACATGCACTGGCAAGATCTTTCAAGCATTGTGATACTTTACGGCTGTCGCGTCTTCTCTTGACTGAAGCCAAACGTTTGAGCTGTTCTTTTTCCACCGAATCATCAATTGCCAGAAGTGGAATATCGATTTTTTCGTCTTCTTCAACATATTTATTAACACCAATCATGACTTTTTCCTTGGAATCTATTTGTTGCTGGAATTTATAAGAAGCATCAGATATTTCCATCTGCGGATAGCCTTTTTCGATGGCTTTAATCATGCCACCCATGTCATCAATCTTATGAATATATTCCCAAGCCTTTTCTTCCATTTCATTCGTAAGCGACTCAACGAAATAGGAACCTGCTAAAGGATCGATAGTATTGGCAACACCCGTTTCTTCAGCTAGAATTTGCTGCGTTCTTAAAGCAATCTGCACAGCATGTTCAGAAGGCAGGCACAATACTTCATCTAATGAATTAGTATGTAGGGACTGAGTGC
The DNA here is from genome assembly GCF_018835585.1 of Pelorhabdus rhamnosifermentans. Lineage (NCBI taxonomy): Bacteria > Bacillati > Bacillota > Negativicutes > Selenomonadales > Sporomusaceae > Pelorhabdus > Pelorhabdus rhamnosifermentans. Next base: position 26,264 of record NZ_JAHGVE010000011.1, on the reverse strand, counting down.
CGCCCAAAACAGCAGCTAACGCTTCTGTAGCCGTTCTAACAACGTTATTATAAGGCTGCTGAGCAGTCAGTGAACAGCCTGCTGTCTGAGTATGGAACCGCATCCAGCAAGAACGGGGATCTTTAGCACCAAAACGATCACGCATGATCTTGGCCCACATCCGACGAGCTGCCCGCATTTTAGCAATTTCTTCAAAGAAATCAATATGCGAATTAAAGAAGAAAGACAACCGGGAAGCAAATTGATCCACTTGCAAACCTTTACGGTTAATAGCATCTTCCACATATTCAATACCATCACGCAGCGTGAACGCCAATTCCTGTGCAGCCGTTGCGCCAGCTTCTCTAATATGATAACCACTAATACTCACAGTGTTCCATTTTGGCACATATTTCGTACCAAATTCAATGGTATCACTAATGAGTTTGACAGAAGGTTCTGGCGGACACATTAAGGTTTTCTGAGCAATAAATTCTTTCAGAATATCATTTTGAATCGTACCGCTAATCTTGTTCAATGGAATACCCTGCAATTCGGCTGATGCACAATACATAGCCCATAGAACGGTTGCAGGCGGATTAATTGTCATAGAAGTACTGATTTTGTCCAATGGAATACCTTTAATGAGGTCGCCAAAGTCTTCAATCGTATCAATGGCTACGCCACATTTTCCACATTCTCCTCTAGCTTTCGACGAATCGGAATCATAACCCATAAGAGTAGGAAAATCGAATGCCGTACTCAGACCCGTTTGGCCCGTAGTCAGCAAATAATGCCAACGTTTATTTGTCTCAACAGCCGTTCCCATACCAGCGAACATACGAAATGTCCAATATTTTCCCCGATAACCTGTTGGTTGATTGCCGCGTAAGAATGGGAATTGTCCAGGATAAGCAATATCCTTTTCAAAATCTAAATTTTTAACATCTTCTGGGCCATAGATTCTCTTAATGCCTAAATCAGAAACAGTCGTCCATTTTTCTTTTTGGTCGGCATGTTTTGCCACACCTTTTCTTACTTCATCTTCCCATTTTGATCTTAGTTCACTTGATTTATCCAATACGTCTTTGGTAAACAATCTTTACTCCCCCCAAGGTTTAGTATAGAAATTGCTTGGTTTTTCGTATTCATATAATTAATATTCAATGCCAGCTCGCCCTTTAATTCCTTCATTATAATGGTGTTTAATTTCCATCACTTCACTGACCGTATCAGCCAAATCCTTTATCTTATCTGACGCATAGCGTCCAGTTAATAACAGATCTAACTCAGTCGGCTTATTTCTTATGAGCTCAAGAATCTCTTCTTCAGGAATTAAATGAAAATCAGCAGCAACATTAATCTCATCTAATATGACCATATCATATGCTTTGCTTTGAATAATTTCTCTGGCCTTTTCAAGACCTTGTTTGGCAAGCTCAATATCTATTGGAGTTGGATTATCCCGCATGACGAAACTATCAAGGCCAGATTGGATAATTTTTAAATCCGGGAAATATTTTTCTGCCGCCAAAACTTCTCCATACTTCATCCCCTTCATAAATTGAATCACACATACCTTGTATCCTTGTCCAATTGCTCGCAATGCCTGCCCAAACGCAGCCGTTGTTTTGCCTTTACCATTCCCTGTAATAACGAGCACTAAGCCACGCTTCTCTATGGTTGTCTCATGAGATTGCAACGCTGACATTTTGTCACCTCCTTCCAAAAAAAAATGCTAGATCTAACTTGGCGACAGCTGGCTTTCAAATAGTTGACAAAGTTAAATATTCTGAATATTGCTTTTCACAATCGCGTTTTTTTAGCATAAGCAAGAAAGTTAGTTCACCTTTTCACTATCTTTCATATATCTTCGCCGTAACTTTACAGTTTCCTTTTATTCCAAAATATTTTTATCGCATATTTATTTCTGATACCTTCGTCATTCAATACTAAATCGCCAAGCACAAAACCATTCCTGGGGATGATCATCAGGCGGGCAACCGATACATTCCGTTTTAATTCTCTTATCAATGGCCTGAGCAAACGTCTTATATTCGACAAGTCCCGCTGACTTGCAAGGATAATCGATAAGTCCCTTACTTTTTCTAGCCGACTGAACTCGGCAGTCATTCATCTGAAATAAAATACGATTCGGGCCTTCATCAATAATAGACTGTACATTGATTTTCGCGTAAAGACGCAGTTTGAGCGCCGCTTTGAGTCCCTCAATGCCAGGCTGATCAGGCAGTTCTAAAAAACGTTTAATTGACCATGCCTCAAAGGGAGCAAACCAAGCCCAACAGGAATCATTACAGCGTTTAGCATCAAGCATTCCCTCCTTAGACTCTACGGCTTGAAACCAAATTCCATCACCAGCCAACCAGTTCAATCCTAAAATTTCAATTAACTCAGTCAGCTTGTCCTTTGGCATGTCAAGCAAAGGTTCAGGGATACCGTCAACAAGTTTAAACCCAAAAAGTTTCCCCAAGCGATTTAATTGAATGCCCATGCTTTTTTCATAGACTGATCCCATCATTTCCAGTGCTTTTTCAAAACCGAGCTGATGTTCCACCTCTTTAAACCAAAATACGTGATGGACAAGTGTCCGATGGAACATGTCCATCGCTAATTTAGCCAATTCCTGCTGACTCAATTTTTCAACATTCACATTCTGCTCCATAGTTATATCCCCCCTCCTGTTCCCCCTCCAAAATATCGAGCAACCTTACTGACGAAACTCAAAAATTTCTTCTTCCGATTTGCGTGGACTTACGACTGATTCTTGTGCTGGATAGCCTAAAATAATGGCGGCAGTAATTATTTCCGAATCATCCAAGCCAAATTGGGATTTAATTTTCTGATATTTTATGCTATCCACTTCTGCTAATTCGTTGGCAATTTCTCCAACAATACACGCCCCAAGCCCTTGATTCATAGCCTCGAGAATCATGAATCCATAGGCGATGCCTATATTCTCAAACGTTCGGGCAACTAGGGAAGAATTTTTTTGGGCAAACGATTTAGCTATATCATTATTTAAAAATTTTTTCTCAATTTCTTCACTTTCCAAAATAATTCCTGTATTTGCAAGCAATTCTTTTAAGCAGTCCCGCTGATGGCTACGTTCCCATGATTTTAACGTGCCTACACATAAAATAACGGCCGGAGCCTTAGTGATAAGCTTTTTCATAGAAAATCCAGCGGCAAGCACTTCCTTATCTTCGTCCCCAGTCATGGCAATAAACTTCCATGACTGAATATTTTTCCATGAAGGTGCTCGGCGTCCTGCGCGCATGATAGCCAAAATTTTTTCTCTTTCCACAGGCTGAGGTAAAAATTTTCGAACACTTTTCCACTGAGCAATTTGTTCTAACATAAAATACCCCCTCTTGAATGAATCATATTACTTTTAAAACCAGTATACCACTTTATTCTATCAATAGAATAACAAAGCTATTGTTCACTGAACTTTGGTTTCACCTCAGGCGGAATCGGCGAGACATAGCACTCACCGCCCAGCGTTTGCTTCAATTCGTTTTTCGCTTCTGCTACCACTCCTGGGTGCCAGAAAACATCCAAAGCCGTCCTTGCCAGCACTTTCCCGGCAATGAGCATACCCTTATGCGCTAAACCGGCTCTCCCCTGGGCCACCATCTGCCACGAATGGCCCGGCGTACCCATGACATTGCAGGCCACACTGAACTGAGCTGTCGGAACAATCCAGCTGACATCGCCTACATCGCTGGAACCTGGCAACAATGATGCAGCGTGAGCATACGGTAAAATGACATCTGACACCTCCTGGTTTTTTATCAGACTTAAAAGTTCGGGATCCTGTTTGCCCATTAAAAGTTCTGCCATATGTAAATCGTTATTTAAATCTTGTTCAGACAGTGTACTTTTAATTTCCTGAGCGAAGTTTTTTTCAGCTTCATCAAGCTGTGGAACACCTACTTCCTGTAAATTGGCATGTAGCAGCTGTTCCAGCCGAAGATTGGGAATATAATTTGAGCAGGCTTTTTCAAATATGATTTCACATACTGTGCCTGTCATGAGAGCTGCTCCTTTAGCAATATCACAGACGCGTTCATATATTTCCTGAACTTGATTTAATTTTGGCGCTCGCACTAAATAGAGCACTTCGGCTTCTGCCTGAACGACATTGGGGGATACACCGCCTGTATTTGTTACAGCATAATGGACACGAGCTTCCTGAATAATATGTTCGCGTAAATAATTCACACCTATATTCATTAATTCAACGGCATCCAAAGCACTTCTTCCCACATGGGGAGCTGAGGCCGCATGAGCACTTTTTCCATGAAATTTGAAAGCTACTTGATAGTTAGCTAGAAAATAAGTAGACCAAACAGCGTTATAGGATAAAGGATGCCAAGTTAATGCCACATCGACATCATCAAAAACACCCGCTCTAGCCATAAAAGCCTTGCCTGAACCACCCTCTTCACCTGGGCACCCATAATAACGAATCGTTCCTTTTATATGATTTTCTTCCAGATACTTTTTAACAGCCACTGCCGCAGCTAACGAACCTGTGCCTAATAACTGATGGCCGCAGCCATGACCGTTGCCTCCTTCAACAATTGCTTCTTTGTGTGCCACACCAGCTTTTTGACTCAATCCTGACAAAGCGTCATATTCGCCAAGAAGTGCAACAACAGGTGATCCGCTGCCAAATGTGGCGACAAAAGCCGTGGAAAGTTCGGCAATACCTTTTTCTATTTCAAACCCTTCTTTGGCTAAAAGAAGGCACAAAGTTTCAGCTGATTGAACCTCCTGAAATTTTGTTTCGGCATAGTTCCAAATCTGATCACTTGCTGCAATAAACAATTCTTGCTTTTCATCAATAATCTCGTCTAATCGGTTTTTATTCATCTTTGTTCACCCTTTCATTGATAACAAACGGGTTGCATGCGATTGCACCTTCTTTCTATTATACCTCAATTCAACCACAGCTCAATTCTCAGCTTTAGTAAGATATAGGTTATCCAAATAAGCCGTTCCGGCGGATGTTTTAAAATACTTCTCTTGAATGGATTTAATTTGCTGTTTTGAAAGATCCTCTTCAAAAATATTGACTAAAAAATCGGCCTCAATGAGGATTTGAAAATCAATCCCCGCTATTTTTGAATAAGTGTGATGATGACCAATAAGATAACACACTCTTTCAATAAATTTTTCCTGAAGATTGAATTCCTGAAGTAAAGTTCGAGCCACTGCCGGGCCCAGCATTTCTTGATATTTTCCAGACGAAGAATGATATTGTTGTTCGCCAAGCTTTATACCAATATCGTGTAAGACAGCAGCAACCTCAAGTATTTCCAGTCTCTCTCCTGATAACGCTTCAGTTTCTGCAATACTTTTAGCAAAACCATATACTTTTAAGGCATGATTCACTCTTTTTACATCATTTTGAAAGTAGCCAATCATTTTATTCACCGCAACACTAGCTATACTATTCACAAAAATCCCTCCAATAGATAGGTTTTCTCACCTTACACTGTCTGTACATAAAAGTAAAAACGTCAAAATATCCTGCTCATAAACAGCAAGATATTTTGACAAAACATGAAACTTTATATGATCTAAAATTCTACCTCTGTACGCCTATAACATTTAACCAAGGATTTTTTTGAGATCTTGCTCTGGCGTACTAATAGGTGTCAAATTAAATTTTTCCACAAGAATATTGAGTACATTACTAGACAAAAAGGCCGGAAGTGAGGGGCCAATATAGATGTTCTTAATGCCAAGGGCCAGCAGCGTCAGTAAAATGCACACGGCCTTTTGCTCATACCAGGAAAGTATTAGTGTTAAGGGCAGACTGTTTACGTCACACTCAAATGCATTGGCCAAAGCCAAAGCTACTTGAATAGCCGAATAAGCATCATTGCATTGTCCCATATCAAGAACACGAGGGATACCGCCGATCTCCCCTGTAGCAAGATCATTAAAACGATACTTACCGCACGCCAAAGTCAATACAACGGTATCTTTCGGCGTCTGCTCCACAAATTGGGTGTAATAATTCCGGCCCGGTTTTGCACCATCACATCCGCCAACAAGGAAGAAATGCTTAATAGCTCCTCCTTTTACGGCTTCGATAATTTTATCCGCCACTCCAAGCACAGCATTGCGGGCAAACCCCGTCATAAGCTGAGTGCCACCATTAATGCCTGTAAACTGTCGATCTTCGTCCCATCCGCCAAGTTCCAGGGCTTTATCGATAACAGACGTAAAATCTTTTTTCCCTTCAGCATCTGAAATGTGCTGTAGTTCAGGATAGCCAACAACATCTGTAGTAAAAACGCGATCCGCATAAGACGCTTTAGGCGGCATAATGCAATTCGTCGTAAACAAAACAGGTCCCTGAATATTTTCAAACTCTTTTTGCTGATTTTGCCAAGCTGTACCAAAATTACCTTTCAATTGGACGTACTTTTTTAGTTCCGGATAAGCATGTGCAGGCAGCATTTCACCATGTGTATAAACGTTAATCCCCTTACCCTGAGTCTGTTCAAGCAATTGTTTTAAATCATGCAGATCATGTCCGCTGATAACAATAAAAGGTCCCTTCTCCACAAGCAGCGGAACAGATGTTGGTACAGGATGTCCATAGGCTGATGTATTGGCCTCGTCGAGCAAAGCCATGCATTTTAAATTGATCTGTCCAAATTCCATAAGAAGACCGAGCCACTCATCTGCACTATGTTCTTCACCAAGGGACCTTAAGCCCTTGTAAAACCACGCTGTTACATTGGTATCTTCCTTGCCTAATACTGCGGCGTGCCAAGCATAGGCCGCCATGCCGCGCATGCCAAGGAGCAGTGTAGACCTTAGTGATACAATGTCCTCATGACCTGTCCATAAATCTTGGGCAGGAAAATCTTGTGCGCTGCTGTCTAACCGGTTTTTTTCTTGTTTTGCTATGCTAATCAATTGCGCAATGCGGTCAAAATCAAAGTTCACGTTCGTCACTGTGGCGAACAAGCCTTGCATCATAATCTTGTCAGCCGCCTTATGAGGCGTCTTGTTTGTTGCCGCGCGTGCCAAGCCAATAAGGGCACAAGTCAGTTCATCTTGCTTACCCGCAACCTCCGGTTTTTTGCCACAAACACCTACTTTAGTACACCCCTTGCCACCAGCCGTTTGTTCACATTGAAAACAAAACATGTCACTCATCAAAAATCCTCCCCCATCTATTCTGTAAAAAAACTGTATCTACTCAACTTTTATTGCATTGACAGGACATTGCATTTCAGCATCTTTCGCACTCTCAACTAAATCATCCGTAATTTTCTTATCTAATGCTTTGGCCTTTCCGTCATCATCCATTTCAAAAATTTCCGGACAGACTCCAGGACACAATCCACAACCTATACACGCATCCTTATCAACAAAACCTTTCATACTCTTTCCCTCCTTCCAACATTTCTATTTATCACCAAATGGCCAGTATATTGACCTATTTAGTCTTCACGTATATTACCATCTGTACCGATAACAGCAACACTCCATGGAATCATTTTGCCGCTTTTAATAATGGCTTCTTTTACGGCATTGACTAACCCGCCACAACAAGACACTTCCATACGCACAACAGTAAGACTTTTAATTTCATGCAACTTTAGTATGTCGGCTAACTTCTCAGCGTAGTTCACTTCATCAAGTTTTGGACAGCCGATCAGTGTAATCTTATTACGCATAAATTTTGCATGCATATCAGCGCAGGCATAGGCGGCACAATCAGCAGCAACAAGTAAATGGGCTTCATCAAAATAAGGCGCATTTACAGGCACAAGTTTCAATTGACAAGGCCACTGCCGAAGCTCCGAGCCCGCAGGCGATACACTAGGCTGATTATCGCCTGCTTTCCGCGCAATCATCCGCGCCATACTGCCAGGACAGCCGCCTGCTGGCGGAGTATGAAGCGTTTTCCCCTGACGGGCCAAATGACTTTTTACAGCTTCTTCATCAAATCCTGCTGCTTCACGATCAACAATAGAAATGGCACCTGTTGGGCAATCAGGCAAACAGGCTCCTAAGCCATCACAATAGGAATCTGATACAAGCTTAGCCTTGCCATTAATCAGTTTAAGCGCACCTTCATGACAACCACCAATGCACAATCCACAACCATTACATTTTTCTTCATCAATCTGGACAATTTTTCTTAACATGTTTTCGCCTCCTCAGCATTTATTTTGTATGAAAAACTCAGCATTTTTTATGAGTAAAACTATCATCCCTGTCATGGTTACAGCATACAAGATAAATTATCAGCTGTCGGTGATTTATATCACATAAATTACTTTATTCGACTAATAAGTAAAAAAAAATAATTGAACTTCCGGCTGCCAGATCATTAGTTTCCCAAAATCCGCTGTAATCATCCGTTCCAGTTAAACTTATTAAAAAAAATTACGATATTAAGTATATAAGCTATTTTTCAGATACAAATATAATAAGAAGGCGAGTAAAAATGCCAATAAATCAAATAGAACTCAATAACTTACTGTCTGTACTTCAGCCTAAAGACACTTTAACTGCATTAAGAAAACATCGCGAAGATTTACTAAAGCAACTAGCTCAACAAACTACAACTGACAGCAACATTCTTAACCCTTACTCTGTTCATATTGATAACAAACAAACGGTCACAGACCTACAATCAACGAATGTAGCACTTCAACAAGCCTTGTATAAAAGCGTAAGCAATAAGCTAGAAAATCAAAGATTAGACCGTGAAAAAGCAGCAGCAAAATTAATGTATCAATCAGAGAAATCACTCGCTGCACATGAACGAATTCTTGCTGCTGCCAGTAGGAAAAAAATGTCTTCCGCACTCAGCAAAATAGCAGTCTGTTGGAACATGTCCAAATCTGGAACATCTCCAGCCACTTCTCTTGAAAATTCCAATCCAAATAGTCCAACAGATATTCCACAGAATACGAATAATGAAATTGATCAAGATATTAAACAGTCAATTGAACTAAATACAGCCGCCAACGATGTCGCCAGACGGCGAAAACATACAGAAATAAAAAAAGCAGCAGAAGGAGCTGTGCAAAATAATGCTACACCTCTTCCCTCTGCTGATGGCAAACAAAAAAAGAATAAAAATATTATTAATATAACAGCCTGATGCTACAAATAATTAAATACTAGATTTTACTCAGCCAATAGTCCGATCTTCTCCTTCGACACGAGGACAACTTCCGTGAAAATCAACCATGCCTACACCAATCAAGTCAATCGCTGTATCAATCATATCGTCCAGGCTAATGTCACAATTTTGTAACACACCCATACGACTAGTAAGAAAAACCCCCTCAGCCACCGAATAAAGGTACAAGGCTAATTTTCTCGGATGAACAGGACGCAATTCTTTACGAACAATCCCCTCTTGAATAACGCCTTCCATAATCTTAACTAAATCCTGATATTTTTTATTTAACGTTTCTTCTAACGTTTGCGGAAGATTCATCCCTATCATCGGATTCGTCGCTAGATGCATAATCTCAAACAACTGTGGTTCGCGATAATAAAAAGCTTTATAAGCATAATAAATATCCCGCAGCCTTAGGCCCGCATGGTTATCACTCTGAGCAGCCTGACGTAAATCATCAAGAAGATAATCAAAAGCTTCTCGACAAATATGGTAAAATACCTCTGCTTTGTTGCGAAAATAAAAATACAGGGGGCCAGTAGAAATCCCAGCCGCCTCGGCAATCATTCGCATCGTCGTTTTATGATACCCGAGCGACAAAAAAAGGTCACGCGCTTGTTTTAAAATCACCGCGCGCATATCAATCTGATTAGCATTTTCCGTCATAAGACCTCCGGTAGAACTGGATTTATCACAGCTTAGCAATTAACCTTTGATAAGGTTCAATCATTTTTGTTATCATCATTTTATTATAAATCTTTTTACGAATCACTGGAATTTTAATCATGGAACTTAAGAATAAATTTCGTACGCGCGTAGCATAATCCTGCTGGGGAAAATCATAGAATCCACTTTGTTTGTAAAACCGATGATCGGTAGCAAAGGGAAACCGTATCTTTCCCCAGATTTCATCGCGAAAAATTTTTCTACCTCCCACACCCAGAAAAGTAGCTGGCTTGATATATTGACATTTTGCATCATCAAGGCTGCGCTGCGCTAATTCATCAAGCAACTGATCGATTGCAAGTGAGTCATATGCTTCATCAGTCACAAAATCAACAAGATTTGCTTGTTGCCACTGCGTATAGGCCTCCATAATTTGCCGAAGATTCGGTAATTGTCTTAACGGACCGCTAATTAAAAAAGCAATTTGCTTTCCCGCAAGCGAAGGGATGTGCGTGTTGAAAAAGGCTCTGTCAAAAAAAGTTTTCCATAATGAAGATAAATACCGATCATGAACAGCCCCGGCAAAAATCAAAACGTCGGCGGCTTTTATTTTGTTATTATAAAAATCAATAAATCCGTCTTTGCCTTGATAACAGCATGTATTGTCATAACCGCAACGAATACAGCCCAGACAACTGCCTTTAATATCGATATGATGCAAATTGATGACTTCTACTTGTTCTTTAAACAGCGCCGAAACTCTTTCGATCATACGACTTAAATTAGTTTGCTTATTTTCCACATCTGTGACAATCAGAACTTTATGACCTTTAGAATCTAAAACAGCCGAATTCGCCCCAGGGTGATATTCAAATGCTGGACTGATAAGCGGCGCATACACCTTGCTACTCGGTGCATCCCGATCAATAGCATCAAAAAAGCCTTTTGAAAATTGCACTAACTTTTTTCGTTCTTGTTCATTAAATAAATCATGCATACCAGCTGAAAAGGAACCATAAACCTTCATATCCAAATCATCACAAATGCCATGCAGATAATTGTGCGCTGTATGATCGTGAAAATGAATGGATGTCGTAAGCAGTGCCGTGTGCTTCCCTTGAAAAGCAGATTCTGCCACCCGCTCAGTGATGAGCTCAATAAACCGCTTGTAATGAGCGTGTACTAAACAAATATATACAGGAAAAGCCCATAATATACCGTCAGCACCCTTTATTGCTGCAATGATTTCATTGAATCGCTCACTCGTTTCTATTTGTCGAATCTGCTGAGCAATATGAATGATTTCAAAATCATGCTGAGAATTTTTCTTCCGCATGAAATCAACATACTGCATCGTAACACTCGCCGGCCCTTTTGGACTGCCATTAAGAACAATAATTTTCATAATTAATACAACTCCTTATTTTACATTTAACATAAAATCAAGTTAACTTTAATCCCTAATATAACGTTGTTATATTCATGATTAAAGTATAACATCGTTATATTGTATTGTAAATCATTTCTTATTCGACCTACATTCACCAGAAATGACTCAAAAAGAAAAGATGCGTTGAAACAAAAGTTCCAATGCACCTCTTTTATCTAATAAGCCAGTTATAAATAATCTTACTACCCCAAAACAAGGGCTACCATAATAAGGAGTAAACTCAGATTTTCCCTACTTTCCTAATAATTTTTTCAATTCATCAAGTTTTTGCACAATGTTGTCTATATTAACTACTTCTGTACCTGTGTCAATACGCTTTTCAATGCTTTCACCTTTAGCTGCTTCAATTGCGGCTTCTACACCTTTAAAACCAATGTTATATGGACTCTGGGCAATGGAGGCATCTAATTCTCCTCCCTGAATAGAAGACATGGCATCCATAGATCCGTCGAAACCTACTATGGGAGCCTTATTCTGAATCGCTTTCAAGGCCTGTTCAGCCCCCAGCGCCATTTCATCGTTCGTCGCAAAGACACCATCAAAACTTTGTTTGCTTTGGATAATATTTTCCATAACCGTTACGCCCATCGCCCGTTCACTATTAGCCGGCTGAATTGCAACTACTTCTAAACCAGCTGCTTTTAATGCTTCAATGCAACCATTAGCACGCTCATCATGAGTAGGGTCACCAAGAGCACCACGCAGAATAACAATTTTAGCGTTTTTACCTAATTTTTTAGCTAGATATTCGCCTGCGATTTTACCACCATTATAATTACCAGTACCAACAAAAGCTGCTTTATCGCCCCAGTCAGCGTCTGTATCAGCAAGAATTACAGGAATTTTATTTTCTTTAGCCTTATTAAAAACAGGAATCGCACTAGATGCTTGGGATGGTGCCACAACTAAAGCGTTTACTTTCTTCGTGACTAGATCTTCAATCATCGAAATTTGTCCGGTTACATCAGTTTCTGCATTTGGTCCTAGAACTATTACATTAACGCCGTATTTTTCCCCAGCAGCCTTAGCGCCCGCTTCAACTGTTTTCCAATAATCACTATTCAAAGCTTTAACAACAACCCCAATTTTCATCGTTGATTCTTGATTCTTTACGGTATTTGAAGCACCACAACCAACTAAGGCTAGGGACACCATGAAGAATAACACTACAAATAAACTTGTGGTTTTTTTCATTACACTTTTCCTCCTTTTTGCTATGGGTTTTTATTAAAGTTATCAAGACAATGATATGGAATGTAGCCTTATCCTACCACCACCTTAACAGGATAGCAGATTGTACTTCGTCACTACCTGAAATATAAAGTCCAGTAACAAGGTGAATCATAATCAGACTTCGCGGGAACCTCTTAACTATGCTTTCGCATTTTTAGCAGCTTTATGGCGCAACACATCAACATATACGGCTAAGATAATAACAACACCAATGGCTACAGTCTGCATTTCAGAAGATACGCTCAAAATGTTAAGACCATTTCTCAAAACTGCCATAATCATGGCACCAATCAACGTACCCCCTACTGTACCTTCACCACCCATAAAGCTAGCGCCACCAATAATTACGGCAGCAATGGCATCTGATGAATAATCCAAACCCGCTAACGGATAGGCCGCGTTGACTCGTCCAACTAATAACAAGCCCGCTAACCCTGACATGAATCCGCTGATGGTATACACAAAAAGCAGTACATGATGAATGTTAATTCCAGATAAGCGGGTAGCTTCGGGATTACCACCTACTGCATAAATATACCGGCCAATTGCAGTATAATTAAGGACAATGTGAAAAATCGCATATACAAAAAGTACTAGAATGAAACTAAACGGTATGGGTCCTATAAAACTCTCCCCCCAAAATCGGATCACTGGTGGAAAATTTGAAATGGGCAAAGCCGCCGTAACCATTAACGCTAATCCTCGCGCTATACTCATTGTACCCATTGTAGAAATAAACGGATGGGGTAGCGACAATTTAGTTAAGAGAAGACCATTGATTAAACCAAAAAGTGCACCTACCCCAAGGCAAACAATAATGCCTATAATCGGAGACATACCCAGCTTTACTACAACAATCCCCATAGTAACAATACTTAAAGCTAAGATAGAACCAACTGACAAATCAATCCCAGCAGTTAAGATAGTCAATAACATACCCAATGCAACTAGACAATTGATAGAGGATTGTCTAGCAATATTCATGATATTATCGACAGTTAAAAAATACTCCGACGATAAAGATAAAATAACACATAAGCCTACTAAACCAAGTAATGAGCCTAACTGCCTCATTATTTTAAACATATTTTTTTTATAAACAGGACGATCCGCTATGATTTGTTCATTTGTGTTCATTAATCATACCTCCTGTAGCTGCTTTCATAATTTGGGTCGGCGTAACGTCAGAATGATTAAATTCAGCAGTAATTCTGCCTTCATACATAACCAAGATACGGTCACTAATACCCATCACTTCAGGCAATTCTGAAGAAATCACAATAACTGCCACTCCCTCCAATGCCAGGCGGTTAATCAGTTTATATACTTCTACTTTGGCACCTACATCAATGCCTCGAGTCGGTTCATCAAAAATAAATATTTTCGATTGTGAACACAGCCATTTGGCAATAACTACTTTTTGCTGATTACCACCTGATAACAAACGAGTCGTCAATAAGGGATTACCTGGGCGAAGTTGAAGTTGTTCTATTAAGTTATCCACTTCTCGATTCATTACGTTAGTATTAATAAGGCCTAATCTGCAAAACCGCTTAAGACCTGACAAACTGGCATTAAATCGTATATTATGCATTAGGACAAGACCTTGACCTTTTCTATCTTCGGTAAGGAAAGCCATTCCGTGTTGAATAGCATCTTTGGGACTATCAATTTTTACTTCTTGCCCGTTAATAAAAATTTTTCCAGAATCAATTTTATCCGCGCCAAATATGGCGCGCGCCAGCTCGGTGCGTCCCGCGCCAACTAAACCGGAAAAACCCAACACTTCGCCACTGCGCACTTCAAAAGAAACGTTATCCAATACTCCGGCTCTATTAATCCCTTCCACTTTCAAAGCTACATTGCCTAGTGTCACAGAAACTTTCGGGAATTTTTCCCCTAGTACACGCCCAACCATCAAATGGATCATGTCATCCTGATTAGTGTCTTGCTTGTCCATGACCTTAATTTTGCAGCCATCTCTCAAAATAGTAATGCGATCAGCTATCTCCATTACCTCTTCCAGATGATGAGAAATATAAACAACAGCAATACCCTTTTCTTTTAATTTATGTATTTTTTCAAGAAGACATTTGACTTCCTTTCCCGATAGGCTTGAAGTTGGTTCATCCATTATAATCAATTTAGCATTAGCAACAAGAGCACGGGCAATTTCTATCATCTGCCGATAGCCCATGCTATAAGATTGTGCTAAATCCTTCACATTAACCTCAATCCCCAAGTCATCAATCACCTGTTGCGCAATCCCATTCATCTTACTGTAATCTAACAAACCGACACCAGGTATACGTAATTCTCGCCCTAAAAAAATATTTTCCGTCACAGTCATATTAGTGGCCAAGCTAAGTTCTTGATAAATGCAAGCAATTCCTAAAGCATAAGCATCTTTTGGACTGGCAAAGCGTACTTGCTTCCCCTGGCAATACATCTCACCTTCATCATATTGATAGGCACCCGTTAATATTTTAATAAGCGTTGACTTTCCCGCTCCGTTTTCGCCCACAAGCGCATGGGTTTCCCCGGGTTTAATATCTAAATCTATATTATCTAAAGCTTTAACACCAGGAAAGCTTTTGCATATTCCCTTTAAACTTAGAAAGTATTCGTTCATGGTCGCCACCTCCTTTATAATTATCATCTAATATTAAAACCTAACTTTATTTCATAATATTGCGATTTTTTATGTTAATATAAATACTTTTAAAAAAGATACCGTGAGCACTTCAAGTGACAATTTATAGATCAAATAAACTTTTAATCTCGGCAAGTTTCACCGGTTTGTTTTCTGCTAAAGATTTTTTAGCGGCCAGTCCAATCAATACAGGTTCCAAACCATCTACGACATTTACAGGGACCGGTACATCTTTTACAATAGCCTCAACGAACGCGGCAATTTCATTAGCATAGGCTTGCATATACCTCTCCAGGAAAAAATACAGTGGTTTTTCAGCAACAACTCCGTCTTCGGTACTCAATGTAGCCGTAGAAGCGGTATCATTCGTTACAGCTACTGAGCCTTTTGATCCAAATACTTCAGCACGCTGATCATAACCATAGGTAGCACGTCGACAATTATCAATCACAGCCATCGCCCCGTTAGCCAATTTCATCGTAATAATCGCCGTATCAATGTCCCCGGCTTCACCAATAGCTGGATCTACCAAAGCAGAGCCGATGGCATAGACTTCTTCTACCTCGCTACCGGACAAATATCTTACCATATCAAAATCATGAATGGTCATATCCAAAAATATCCCACCAGATACTTTTACATAGCTAACAGGGGGTGCCTCAGGATCTCTTGATGTAATTTTAATAACGTGCTGAGTACCAATTTTACCGTTCAACACCGCTTCCTGAGCCGCACGAAAATTATGATCAAACCGCCGATTAAATCCAACCTGATATTTGACTTTTGACCGTTTTACAGCTTCCATAACAGATTTAATTTTTTCAACATCATGGTCAATTGGTTTTTCGCAAAAAATATGTTTGCCAGCCTTCACAGCTTCAAGTGATATAGACGAATGGGTATCCGTCGAAGAACAAATAAGCACTGCTGCAATATCAGAATCCTGAAGAATATCATGATAATCTTTGTAGACATGTTGAATTCCCAGTGTTTTTGCCCAACGCTCTGTTTCTTCATTAAGAAAAGGATCTGCAATCGCCTTAACCTTGGCATCTTTAACATATTTACTAATACTTTCCGCATGAACTTTACCAATTCTGCCGGCCCCAATAATACCAATCTTCACCATCAATATTCCACCTCTCCATTATCCAATGTGCATTTTTATATCATCAAAACAATTTAACTATTACAAACCTGTTTTTTCCCTAATATACTGACGTGCTTTTAATGCATATTCAAGTGGATTGGCCTTGGCGGGGTCCTGTTCGGCCTCAACGACAAACCAGCCTTCATAATAATTGTCATTTAATATTTTAAACAGCGGTTCATAATCGATCATGCCATCGCCTGGTACAGTAAAAGCGCCTAATTTTACGGCCTGTAGAAAACTCAATTTTTCTCTCTTTACTTTGGCCAATACAGCAGAACGAATGTCTTTCAAATGGACATGTTTAATTCTTTTAACATATTTTTGCAAAATTTGTTCTGGATTTTCGCCTGAAAATACTAGATGACCTGTATCAAATAACAGATAAACCAGTTTCTCATCTGTCATTGCCATGAGTTTATCAATTTCTGCAGTCGTTTGTACGCCTGTTCCCATATGGTGATGATAAACAATCTTCATATCCTTTTCTGCTGCTAGACGCCCCAAATTTTCCAGACCTGTTGCTAAATCGGTCCATTCCTGTTCGGTAAAAGTAGGTTTTCCGTCAAATACCGCTACGTCCATCATTCCTTGCACGCTATGGCCCTGTTCCGCAACAACAATTACTTTGGCTCCCATGGCATGTAAAAAATCCCGATGCTTTATAAATGCTGTCTTTGTCTCTTCAAACGGCTTAGTAGTCAAAAAAGAACTGAACCAGGCACTCGCAATATGGATTCCACGCAACTTCAAAGCTTTTTTAAGAACTTTTGTATCTCTCGGATATTTATTACCCACTTCACTGCCAGTAAATCCAGCAAGCGCCATTTCACTCACGCATTGTTCAAAAGTATTTTCGCTTCCAAGTTCAGGCAAATCATCATTCGTCCAGGCAATAGGAGCGATTCCCAGTTTCACCTTTGTTTTATCTAACATACACAGTCCCTCCAAATTAGAATTTCTTCGCTTTGACAATCTCTGTTTTCATTTGCTGATAAGCTGCACGAACAGACGGATTTTCCGATACTTCCGGTACTCCAACACGCCACCATGATTCATAACCGCCTGTCATGGTCTTGGGCAAAACCTTAATATCAATCAAAGTGGATACTTTATCCTGGCGGGCACTTGCAAAAGCCTCTTTTAATTCCTGAATGGTATGTACCGTATAGGTTTTTGCCCCATATCCTCTGGCGCATTCAGCAAAATTAATTGGCAAATTACATCCTGATAACTGACCGGTAGTGGAATCACGAAATTTAAATTGCGTTCCGAAAGATGGGATTCCCTGACTATTTTGTAAATTTTCAATACAGCCAAACCCACTGTTATCAAATAAAAGAATATTAATCTTGTAGCCTTCCTGAATGCTTGTAACGAACTCCGAGTGAAGCATTAAATAGCTTCCATCGCCAACCATGGAATAGACTTCTTTCTGTGGTTCAGCCATCTTAACACCCAAGGTGGCACATACTTCATAACCCATGCAGGAAAATCCATATTCCATATGATAGGTTTTCGGCTTTATTGGCCGCCATAGTCGTTGCAAACACCCTGGCAAACTTCCTGAAGCTCCGACAATAATGTCGTCTTCACTCATCATTTTAGAAATTTCACCTAAAACCCGCGTTTGTGACAATCCTGCATCCATCTCAACACCAAATAACCGATCAACTTCCTGATCCCACTCCTGTTTGGCTAAAACAACTTCTTGGTTATACTGCGATTTGTAGCCAGCTTGGTCCAGTGAGGCAGTAAGTGTCTGCAGCGTTTCTTTCGCATCGGCAACTACAGCCATTGCATTCATCTTGTAGGCATCAAAGGAATTAACATTCAGCGATAAAACTTCCGCCAAGGGATTTTTGAATAATCCTTTAGATGATGTAGTAAAATCAGACAACCGTGTACCTACTGCAATAATTAAATCTGCATCGGCTGCAATCTTATTAGCAGCTAATCCACCGGTAACTCCGATCCCCCCTAAATTCAGGCTATGGTTCCAGGGAATTGCCCCTTTTCCTGCCTGCGTTTCGCCAAAGGGAATGTTAAATTTCTCGGCAAATTGTTTTAAAGCTTCACCAGCTTCAGCATAAACAACTCCACCGCCACAAATCATGAGCGGTTTTTTACTACGCTGAATTTTAGCTGCTGCTCGGGCAATTTCTCCTTGAGTCGGGATTTTTCGCGTTATATAATGAATCCGTTTGGCGAAAAACTCAACAGGATAATCATAAGCCTCCCCTTCCACATCCTGAGGCAAACAAATGGTTACCGCACCCGTATCTGCCGGATCAGTCAAAACCCGCATAGCATTTAACATAGCTGTCATCAACTGCTCAGGGCGAGCAATTCTGTCCCAATATTTTGACACCGGTTTAAAAGCATCATTGGCAGTAATAGATATACTCGTCGGATTTTCAAGTTGTTGCAATACTGGATCAGGCTGCCTACAAGCAAATGTATCACTGGGAAATAACAATAACGGAATCCTGTTAACAGATGCTGTACCTGCTGCAGTAACCATATTCAAAGCACCCGGACCAATGGAAGAAGTGCAAGCAATAATTTCACGCCGATTTTTTTGTTTGGCATAACCAATGGCAGCATTCGCCATGCCTTGTTCATTTTTCCCCTGGTATACAACCATGTCTCCCTGATATTGTTGTAAAGCTTCACCAAAACCAACAACCATGCCATGACCAAAAATGGTAAAAACACCTTTGACAAATTTATTTTCTACCCCATCGAATTCGACGTATTGCTGATCCAGAAACTTAAGCAACGCTTGTCCCATTGTTAGTTTGATTGTTTTCAATTCATATCCCCTCCCGTTTAGCTATTTATCCGGCCATATTTTAACATTTTCATCCCATAACCAAGTATGATTAGGATCATCAATTCTATCTGTCCAAGGGTTATTCTTCAAATGCCGTATCATCCAGCAATAATACATCGCATAACCTGGCGCAGCTGTTTGAGGATGAACAAGGCCTCCCTTAATTGTCACAAAGTTATGATCTTTTATCTTGTAAGCATCCTCGCCTACCAAACATAATCCAAATCCTTGTGGTTTATTAAATTTATAATAATAGACTTCAGGTTGTGGATGATGATGAGGTGGATAACTGGACCATTTACCTGGATAAGTAATCACCTCTCCCATAACCATATTAGAGTAAGGTGCATTACGATAGTCAAATACTGTCCGCACCACTCTTCTGGCAGTATCATGCCAAACGCCTTCCCCAAAGATATCACTTTGACAGTCTTGAGGAGAATATAATTTATCTTCGAATTTATTGGCATTCTCAGTACATTGAACAATAACTTCGCTTTCCTCTAGCACTTCCAAAGTAACTTCAGTTTCTTTGGAAACATGAAGACACCAGGGATCTTCATCAAATACCGATTTTCGCTCAATTAATTTTTCCTTGCCAGACCAGCTTATTTTCAGCTTGCCTTCCAGAAGTAAAATAGCCATTTCCTTCGTTTGTTGATAATAAGATTTTTTGTCTTTTGTACTCAATTTTTCCACGTTAATATCCATTAACATTTCTTCATTTTTTCCATTTACTTCACATAATGTATTGGAGCCATCCTTGAGCTCACCGAAATCTTGTACCATAATCATTCCCTCCTATACTCGAGCGATCATTTCACCATATTCTTGTTTTTCCTTGCTAATAAAGTTCTTAATTTCATCTACAGTTGGCATGGCTTCCGAACAACTGTGACTGGATACCAACATAGAAGCTGAACCACTGCCGAATTCAAGACAGTCAATAATATCCCAGCCTTCCATTAGTCCATATAAGAAAGCTGACGCATAAGCATCTCCGCCGCCAAAAGATTTCAACAATTTAATTGGAAACGGTTTAATGACATACTTTTGCCCATCGGCAGTATAAGCAGTTGAACCTTCCTTGCCATGTTTAATAACAATAATCTGATTGCCCTGCGCAAACCACCGTTGCGCAATTTCCTGATCTGTACTAACTTCCGACCTTAGAAGACTTTCCATTAAATCAAATTCTTCTCTCGAACCTAAAATAATATCGCTTAACCTGGCAACTGCTGAGGAATAAACAACAAGTTCTGCTTTTGATTTCCACGTATAACTGCGATAATCAATATCGAATATTACAATAGTGCCATTTTTCTTTGCATATTCCAAAGCCAATAACGCCGCTTCGCGTGAAGGACTGGCCGCTAAAGCCGTACCTGATATGACAATAGACTTTGCATTTTTGATATATTCTTCATTAATGTCTTCCGGTGACAAAGCTAAATCAGCCACAGCATTGCGATACATCAGAATACTGCTATCTGTCGGACTCGCAATTTCTGTAAAAGTAAGTCCCAAAGACTCGCCGTTTTTCGCTATAGCAATGTTTGAAATATCAATGCCTTCTTTTTGAAAGTACTGCGTCACAAACCGGCCAAATTGATCGTCTGATACCTTACCAATAAACCCGACTTTTTTCCCTAAACGCGCCATACCTACAGCAATATTAGCAGGAGATCCCCCCAGATATTTTTTAAAAGTCGTACTTTCTTCTAACGGCTTATTCATATCGATGGGATTAAAATCAATAGCGACTCTACCAACCGGGATAATATCCATTTTTCGTTTCTGATCAAACACAATGTGATTCACTTCAACCGCCCCTTCTTAAACCTGATGATTACTTTGAAATGCTTGAATGTGATTTCTCACATTTTCACATGCCGCATCAATCACACATTGCTGATAGTCAAAATATTCCACTTTTTGTTTTTGTTGAAAAAGAAGTTGTACATTTTCAATAATTTTATTCAAGGTTGCTGTCTGTACATTGATTTTCTTAATTCCATTTTTGATACATCCGCGAAAGTCTTCCGTTGTTAATCCAGAACCCCCATGAAGGACTAACGGAACTTCGACAGCCTGATGAATATCTGCCAAACGCCCAAATTGCAAGCAAGGTTTATCTTTATACATTCCATGGGCATTGCCAATTGCCACTGCTAATGCGTCCACACCTGTGGCTTCAAAGAAACGTTTCGCATCATGAACATCGGTGCACATCATTTCAATTTCTTCCGAGCCATCTTCACTACCGCCCACTCTGCCTATCTCAGCTTCTGTCGATGCTCCATACTTTTTCGCTAATCTTATGACTTCAAGGGTCCTCGCAATATTGTCTTCCAATGGCAACTGTGAACCATCCAGCATGACCGATGTAAAACCTAATTCTAATGCCTGCCGAATGGTTTCGACTTTCAATCCATGATCAAGATGAACAGCAACAGGCACCTTTGCTTTTTGTGCAGCTTGAATCATAACAGGACCAATCAAATCAAGGGGACAATATTTTAGCCGTACTTCAGCAACTTGCAAGATAATTGACGAGTGCAGTTCTTCTGCGGCCCTGATCGTTCCCATAACCATTTCCATACTGACAACACTAAATGATCCCACTCCACAATGAGACTGCTGTGTGTATTTCAAAATATCTTTCATCGTGACTAACGACATCTAAGTTTTCCTCCTTAAAAGCAATACTCTTAATTCCAAAGTCTCGTATATATAGCACTGATGTCGTCTTGGTCTACTTTTCTCACTGTATTGTTCGGACTGCCGCTTTCCATAGCATCCTGAGCCATTTTATTGATCATGGCAAAAAAATGATTTTTATCCACGCCAAATTCTTCTAAAGTTGGAACTTGTAATTGATCGCACAACTTTTTAATCTCATTTAAAAGACACAAAGCTGCTTTTTCATCACTCATCCCTTCTTTATAAAAACCTACCTCTTTTGCAATATCAGCAAATCTTGCTTGTGCACCGTACATGGCGAATTTTAAGCAATCTACAAGCAGCATCGCATTCGACATTCCATGCGGCACATGAAATAATGCACCAATAGGCCGACTCATACCATGAACAAGTGTAACCGAGGAATTATTAAAAGCAATCCCAGCCTCAAGTGAAGCAAGTGACATTTCATTTCTCGCTTCTAAATCATTTCCATTTTCATAAGCTTGCTTTAAATTTTCGAAAATACGTTTACAGGCCGAAAGAGCAAAAATATCTGATAAGGGCTGGGCCTTCTTCGAGGTATAGGCTTCGATCGCATGGGTCAAAGCATCAAGACCTGTTGCGGCAGTAACTTTCTTTGGTGAAGTAATCGTTAAATCTGGATCGACAACAGCTAGTGCAGGCAATAAAACTGCACCTTTCAACAACATTTTAACCTCAGTTTGCGTATCCGATATAATCGTAAACTGTGTGGCTTCTGAGCCAGTTCCCGCAGTTGTCGGTATAGCAACTAATTTAGGCGGAAGAACCGTGATTTCTTTTCCCATATAATCAGCTAACTTACTGAAAGTATTGAGCATAATTCCGATAGCCTTCATGGTATCGATAGGACTACCCCCGCCAAGAGCAATCAAGAAATTACAATCGGTCTTTCTATAAACTTCAACTCCTTGATAAACCATCTTATCGGTGGGCTCACTGTTAATTTTCGGAAACACTTCATACATAATATTTTGACTATCCAAGAGATTAGTTACTTTTTTTACATTACCAATACTCAACATAATCTTATCCGTAACAATAAGTGCTTTATTTCCAAACGTTTTTAAATAGGGACCGGACTTCAACAATGCTTCTTTGCCTGAAATAATTCTTTGTGGAGTTAAAAACAAATTCGCCATAACATTCATCCTTTCTTTGTACATGTTGATACCGTAATGGTTATATTTTATTATATTTTGATTACTTTCAATAAAATGTTAGAGCTTTTTCTATCACTTTATGGTTACATTATAATCCGTGCAAATAGTAATTACAATATTAAAATTATATTTTTTTAAATGTTTTCAGTATTCAAATATAAGAAAAATAATAGATTTGCTCTTTAGTTACCAACAGAAATGCAATTCATACTTAAATGTTGTTATTTTGAAAAATCGTACTTCAATACATTCCTAAATGTATAAGACTACCCACTCTAGAATGAGTAGTCATTTCATTAAACATTGAACTAATATTTTTTGGTTATATTGGTTATTTAACTTGGTAATATTGATTTTATTTGATTATTATATTTTGTTATTGTATAATAAAGTTGATCTTTTAATAGACACAAAATATGGCTAAAATACTTAATTATCGCCAAAAATGCATTCCCTAAAAATTGGAGTTATAGTCTACTCAGCCCCATTTAAGATTTAAAACAGAATTTTACTGAGGTGATAACTTGAAAGCAAGCAGAATTAAAGAACTGGAAACTTATATTATTGAAAATGAACGGGCAACAATTGAAGAATTATGTAACTTACTCAAAGTTTCTAAAAACACCATGCGAAGAGATATTAATGAGTTGGAAAAACAGGGTATGATTAAAAAAGTTTATGGTGGAATTATCCTAAATGACAAGAAAACCACTGAACCATTCGAATCCAGAGAAGTAAGAAATAAAGAAGCCAAACAGGCAATTGCCCATATTGCGAGTACATTAGTTGATGATGGGGACATTATTTACATTGACTCAGGAACCACCACCTTGCACATGATCCCTTATTTATCTCAAATAAAAAATTTAACCATCATTACAAATAACCTAAATGTCATTATGGATTCCATCCCATTCTCTAATCTAAATATTATTTCCACAGGCGGAACACTATTTAGAAGAACAAACTCGTTTGTTGAAATAGAAGCTGTTAGCTTACTCAAGAAATATAATATTTCAAAAGCTTTTATGGCCACTACCGGAGTTTCCATTTCAAAAGGAGTCACTAATTCATCATCCTATGAGTATGACATAAAAAAGTATATTGTTGAAAAATGTGATAATATTATCTTATTAGCTGATAATACTAAATTAGGACGCGCTTCATTAACGACTTATTATAATTTAAAAGATATCCAAACGTTTATAACGAACGTCCAACCTGCCGATGAATATGTCGATTTTTTTAAAGAACACAACATTGCATTACTCACCCCCCAAGCTCCTGCGTAAATAAATACCTCAACGTGTAGATACTTTATTCCAGATATGGTAAAAACCGAATAAAAAAAAGGATTTGAACGATACAATTCGTTCAAATCCTTTTTTACTGTCCAAATACGATTGATTCATTTTCCAGGCCAATATTACAAATGTAATTTTTTTTACTTGATTTTTATCCCAGTTTATTGAAAATATTTAATAACACATGACGAAATATTTTGGTCTCTTCTTCGCTGCATCCATCCAACATTGTTTCTGATACTTGAGTCATAACATTGATTACCTTATCACGAATGCTATGAGCTTTTTCGGATAAAAAAATATAATACAAGCGACGATCTTCAGGTACATTTTTACGGAAAACTAGTTCTAAACGTTCCAATCGGTCAATAAGACCAGTCAATGTAGAATTATCTAAGTAACAATTTTTACTCAAGTCAGTAATGGAAATACCATCACGCTTATACAAGGTATACAATACAGACATTTGTCCTGGCGTAATCTCCAGACCCTGCGTTGCCAGTAATCTCTTTGTATACTGATAATGTTTTTGCTCGGCCTTTGCTAATAAAATGCAACTACTGTCGAAAATTTCCAACATATTCCACTACCTCTGATTTTTTTTTGTAAGCAAACTATTTTGAACATCAATATTTAATATAATACAATATTTTAGTTGCATATGCAATGCTGTTAATCTAATTTGACTAATTTTCTCCGTTTTCACTAAATTCGGTAATTTAGTAATAGAAATTCTCTTTTTTAGCCAATTCTCTCATTTCAGTAAAAAAACGTATTTGTTATAAAAAAATACACCCCTATTCAAAAATGGTAAAAAGAAGGTAACTAAACCAACTACCATAGATGAAGAGGTGTATTCCTAAAAACCATCAGTTTGCTTTTAACTTTTTGAATTCTGCGGTGAGCATCGGAATAACTTGCAGCGCGTCAGCTACAATACCATAATTAGCAAATTTGAAGATATTTGCATCGGGATCTTTGTTGATTGCGATAATGATGTCTGATGTACTCATACCCGCTAAATGCTGAATGGCACCGGAAATACCGAAAGCAAAATAAATTTTCGGTGCCACTGTCTTGCCTGTCTGTCCTACTTGATGAAGCGCAGGCATCCAGCCGGCATCAACTGCTGCACGTGAAGCACCTACAGCACCGCCCACAGCCTCAGCTAGTTCTTCAAGCAATTTAAAGTTTGCCATATCACACATGCCGCGTCCACCGGAAACGATAATTTCCGCTTCTTCAATGTTGACGGAAGTTGTACAAAGATTGATGACTTCAATAAGCTTGGTACGAATGTCTTCGGGTTTTACTTTACTTGGCACTTTAATAATTTCGCCTGTCCGGCTAAAGTCTTGCTCCGGACGTTTAAATACTTTCGGACGAACTGTTCCCATTTGTGGACGATAGTCAGGACAAAGAATCGTTGCCATAATATTACCGCCAAAAGCGGGACGCGTCCAAGCAACTAAACGGGTTTCTTCATCAATATCCAAATTGGTACAATCGGCAGTTAGACCTGCTTTGACACGACAAGACACACGCGGTCCAAGATCGCGTCCATCTACTGTTGCGCCTAATAGTATCACATTGGGTTTATACGTATTGATTAAGTCAACAAATGCAATGGTATAAGCATCTGGATTGTAATGGGCATACTCTTCGCCTGCTACAACATAGACCTTGTCCGCACCGCTGGCAATGACATCTTTGGCGATTTCTTCTGTATTGCCGCCAATGACAACAGCTGCCAATTCTTCGCCAAGTTTGTCGGCAAGAATCCGGCCTTCGCCCAAAAGTTCATGAGCGACGCCACGTGCCAATCCTTTTTGATGTTCTACGAAAACCCAAACACCTTTGTAATCTTTCTTATCTACTGTCGCTGTCGATTCAACAGCTTCGCGTTCTATTGC